>NZ_JAEUMO010000041.1 GCF_016793285.1 Phenylobacterium sp. | reverse complement strand
GGCTCGGGCTGGCGGCGCATGGCGTTCACGGCCTTGACGATCAGGAACACGACCCAGGCCACGATCAGGAACTTGATGCCGGCGTTGATCAGCAGGCCGTACTGCACGGCCACCTGCTCGCTGGCCTTGGTCAGCGGATCGTCCGCCCGCAGCACCCACTCCATCTTCGAGAAGTCGACGCCCGAGGTCAGGAGGCCGATCGGCGGCATCACCACGTTGTCGACCAGCACCGTGACGATGTCGTTGAACGCCGCGCCGATGATCACGCCGACGGCGAGATCCACCACGTTGCCGCGCGCGATGAATTCGCGGAACTCCGAGAACATGCCCATGAAGCGCTCACTCCCTTTCAGGCCGGGCGCGCCCCCGCCGCCCGGCGTTCGTTGAACGAGAGCAGGAAGCCGCGTCGCCGGTAGCGTCAAGCTGCGCCGCGGACGCGGCCTAGGCTTTGCGCTCGGCCTTCAGCAGGTCGCGGATCTCGATGAGCAGGCGCTCCTGCGGCGGCGGCGCGGGCGGCGTGTCGGGCACGCCGGACTGCTCGGCCTCCCAGCGGCGCACCGTGTTGACGCCCTTCACCAGCCAGAACACCACCCACGACACGATCAGGAACTTCAGCGAGATGTTGATGAAGTGGCCGTACTTGATGGCCACCAGCTCGTCGGCCCGGGTCAGCGGATTGTCGGGCTTGAGCACGAGCTGCAGGTTCTGGAAGTCCAGGCCCGAGGTAAGCAGCCCGATCGGCGGCATGACGATGTCGTCCACCAGGCTCTTCACGATGTCGTTGAACGACGCGCCGACGATCACGCCGACCGCCAGGTCGACCACGTTGCCGCGCGCGATGAACTCGCGGAATTCCGTGAACACGCTCATGCGGATCTCAACCCCTTGATCGTCGTCCCCGGCTTGTCCGGGGATCCATGAACACAGTCGGCAGACAGCCGGCCGCGACGGCGCCGCCGCGGATCGTCGGGTCCTCTAGTGTCCATGGGTGGCCCGGACAAGCATATCCCGGGCGGGTCGTGGGGCGACCCGGGGCCGGGCCATGACGTCCCTGGAGCTAGCGCTCGTCCTCGACGTTGAGCCGCTCGCGCAGCTCCTTGCCGCTCTTGAAGAACGGGACGTGCTTGGCCTGGACGTCCACCGGCTCGCCGGTGCGCGGGTTGCGGCCGGCGCGGGCGTCGCGCGAACGCACCGAAAGCGCCCCGAATCCGCGCAGTTCGACGCGGCCGCCGTCCTCCAGGGCTTCGATCATCCGCTCGAGGATCACGCCCACGACGCGCTCGATATCGCGCTGCGTCAGGTGCGGGTTCTCCTCCGCGAGTTTCGCGATGAGCTCGGACTTGATCATTATCCCCTCGAACCGCGCGCGACCCTGCCCGACCCGACAGGAGGGATCAAGGCGCAAAACGGGTTTCCGCGACGCTATGGTCAAGCTTGCGCGGAGGGAAGCCGTTCAACCTTCGCGCGAGAGGCGAAAAACGCAAACGGCGGGCCGGTTTCCCGGCCCGCCGCACGTAACATCGTTCTGGAAGTCGTTCTATTCCTTGGAGGCCTTCTCGCGGAGCGCGGCGCCCAGGATGTCGCCCAGCGAAGCGCCCGAGTCCGACGACCCGAACTGTTCGATGGCTTCCTTCTCTTCCGCCATCTCCAGCGACTTGATGCTGAGCGAGATGCGGCGGGCGGCCTTGTCCACGTTGGTGACCTGGGCGTCCACGCGGTCGCCGACGGCGAAGCGTTCCGGGCGCTGGTCGGCGCGGTCGCGGCTCAGGTCCGACTTGCGGATGAACGCCGTCATCGGGGCTTCCTCGTCGCCGAACTTCACCTCGATGCCGCCCGAGGTGACCTCGGTGACGGTCGTGGTGACGGTCTGGCCCTTGCGGAAGGTGTCGCCCTGCAGCGGGTCGCCCGACAGTTGCTTGATGCCGAGCGAGATACGCTCCTTCTCGACGTCGACGTCCAGGACGCGGGCCTTGACGGTCTCGCCCTTCTGGTACTTCGCGATGGCTTCTTCACCCGGCGCGGCCCAGTCGAGGTCGCTCAGATGCACCATGCCGTCGATGTCGTTGTCCAGGCCGATGAACAGGCCGAACTCGGTGGCGTTCTTGACTTCGCCCTCGACGACCGTGCCGATCGGATGCTCGGCGACGAACTTCTCCCACGGGTTCTGCAGGGCCTGCTTGAGGCCGAGCGACACGCGGCGCTTCGACGGATCGACGTCCAGCACCACCACGTCGACTTCCTGCGAGGTCGACACGATCTTGCCGGGGTGGACGTTCTTCTTGGTCCACGACATTTCCGACACATGCACCAGGCCTTCGACGCCGGCTTCCAGCTCCACGAAGGCGCCGTAGTCGGTGATGTTGGTGATGCGGCCGGTGAACTTCGCGCCCACCGGGTACTTCGCTTCCACGCCGTCCCACGGGTCGGACTGGAGCTGCTTCATGCCGAGCGAGATGCGCTGGGTGTCCGGGTTGATCTTGACGATCTGGACCTTCACCGTGTCGCCGACTGCGAGCACCTGGCTCGGGTGGTTGACGCGCTTCCAGCTCATGTCGGTGACGTGCAGCAGGCCGTCGATGCCGCCCAGGTCCACGAACGCACCGTAGTCGGTGATGTTCTTGACCACGCCCTCGCGGACTTCGCCTTCCTGAAGCTGGCTGACCAGCTCGGTGCGCTGCTCGGCGCGGGCTTCTTCCAGGATGGCGCGGCGCGAAACCACGATGTTGCCGCGCGGCCGATCCATCTTGAGGATGGCGAAGGGCTGCTCGCGGCCCATCAGCGGGCCGACGTCGCGCACCGGGCGGATGTCGACCTGCGAACCGGGCAGGAACGCCGAGGCGCCGCCCAGGTCCACCGTGAAGCCGCCCTTCACGCGGCCGACGATGACGCCCATCACCGGCTCGTTCTTGGCGTAGACCTCTTCCAGGCGCGTCCAGGCTTCCTCGCGGCGGGCCTTCTCACGGCTGATCACCGCTTCGCCCATCGCGTTTTCGACGCGCTCGAGGAAGACCTCGACCGTGTCGCCGACCTTCAGCGGGGGCTTGTCTTCGCCCGGCGCGGTGAATTCCTTCAGCAGCACGCGGCCTTCGGTCTTCAGACCGACGTCCACGATGGCGAAGTCCTTCTCGATGGCCACGACCTTGCCGTGGACCACCTGGCCTTCCATGAAATCGCGCCCGCCGAGGGATTCGTCGAGCAGCGCGGCGAAGTCGTCGCGCGAGGGGTTGAGGCTCAGATCGTCAGCCATACTTCGTCTTTTCTCTTCAATGGCCTGCGGGCCCGCATTCCAACAGGAATCGGACGGAGTCCCGACGGCCGGGCTAGGGGTTGAACCGAAGACGCGGGAGACACCCCGCGCGGGTGAAGTCACGCCCGCAGACAGCGAGGGAAAGGCGCGGTTGGATTTGTCCGCTAGTCGGCCGCCTTCGCGGCTTCCCAGCGCACGCGCGCCGCCTCGACGATACGGCGGGCCGCATCGGCGGCGGCTTCTATAGTCAAATCGGTCGTGTCGAGCAACTGCGCGTCGGGCGCCTGGGTCATCGGCGCGGCGGCGCGGCCCCCGTCGCGGGCGTCGCGCTTCCTGATGTCGGCGAGCACGTCCTCGTAGCTCGCCGCCTCGCCCTGCCCCTCGAGCTGCTTCCAGCGGCGCTCGGCGCGGACCTCGGGGGTGGCCGTGACGTACAGCTTCGCCGGCGCGTCCGGACAGATCACCGTGCCGATGTCGCGCCCGTCCAGCACGGCGCCGCCGGGCCGCCCGGCGAAGGCGTGCTGGAAGTCGAGCAGCGCGGCGCGCACCGGGTGGTGGATCGCCACCCGGCTGGCCAGCTCGCCGGCCGCGCGGGTCCTGAGCGCGGGATCCTCGAGCTGGCCAGCCGTCAGGGTGGCGGCGATGGCGCCCACCGCCCGGGGATCGTCGAGGTCCAGGCCCGCGCGCTGGGCCAGCACGCCCACCGCCCGATAGAGCAGCCCCGTGTCCAGCACCGGCAGGCCGAGCACGGCGCCCAGCCGCGTCGCGATCGTCCCCTTCCCGGACGCCGCCGGCCCATCCACGGCGATGACGAAGGCGTTCATCGGCAGCGCGCACCGATCGTGGGGAGAGGCTCGCATGGTCACGCCGTCGCAGGCGCCTCTTCGCCGATGTCCGCGCCCAGCCCGCGCATCAGGTCTACGAAGCCGGGGAAGCTGGTGGCGATCATGCCGGGTTCGTCGACGCGCACGGGGGCCTCGGACGCCAGGCCGAGCACCAGGTGGCTCATGGCGATGCGGTGGTCGCCGTGGGTGACGACCGTCGCGCCGCCGGCCACGGGATGGTTGCCGCGCTCGGCGCCGACCACGGTCATCGCCTCGGGCTCCTCCTCGACGCCGATGCCGCAGGCGGCAAGCCCCGCGGCCATCAGGGCGATGCGGTCGCTCTCCTTGACGCGCATCTCGCCGATGCCGCGCATGGTGGTCTTGCCGCGGGCGAAGGCGGCGGCCACCGCCAGGATCGGATACTCGTCGATCATCGACGGCGCCCGCTCGGGCGGCGTCTCGACGCCCTCCAGCTCGGAGTGCCGCGCGGTGATGTCGGCCACCGTCTCGCCGCCCTCGTCGCGCACGTTGGTCACCGACAGGTCCGCGCCCATCTCGCCCAGGGTGTCGAGCAGGCCGATGCGCGAGGGGTTCAGCAGCATCCCCCGCACGGTCACCTCCGAGCCGGGCGTGATCAGCGCCGCCACCAGCGGGAAGGCCGCCGACGACGGGTCGCCCGGCACGCGGATCCTCGTGCCCCGCAGCCTCTGGCCGCCCGGCAGCACGATGCGGCGCGCGCCCGCGCCGGTTTCGATCACCTCGATCTCGGCGCCGAAGCCCTTCAGCATCCGCTCGGTGTGGTCGCGCGTGGCCTCCGGCTCGATCACCTCGGCGCCGCCGTCGGCATGGAGCCCCGCCAGCAGCACCGCCGACTTCACCTGCGCCGAAGGCTCGGGCAGGGTGTAGGCGACGTGCTTCAGCCCGCCGCCCCTGAGCGTCAGGGGCAGCCGCCCGCCCTCGCGGCAGATCCACGTCGCGCCCATCTGGCCCAGCGGCTTCAGCACCCGGTTCATCGGCCGCCCCCGCAGCGACTGGTCGCCGGTGAAGGTCGCCGACACCGCGAAGCCCGCCGCCGCCCCCATGATCAGCCGCACGCCGGTCCCGGCGTTGCCGCAGTCCACCACGTCGGCCGGCTCGGCGAACCCGCCGCGGCCTTCTATGCGCCACCGGCCCCCGCCCTGCTCGCTCGGGCCCAGGCGCTCCACGCCCGCGCCGAACGCGGCCATCGCCGCGGCGGTCCGACGCACGTCGTCGCCTTCGAGCAGCCCCTCGATCTCGGTCACGCCGGTCGCGAGCGCGCCCAGGATGAGCGCGCGGTGGCTGATGGACTTGTCTCCCGGTGCGCGCACCACGCCCCGCAGGGGGCCGGTGCGCCGGGCGGTCAGTTGAGCCGCCGACATATCTCGAAAACGCGCCTCTCGCTCAGGGTTCGTTTGGGGGGCCAGACTCGTGCGGGCGATTGCTTTGACAGGCGCTCCCCCGCGTGGCAAGGGACCCCGCTTTCCGCCAAAATCCTAATTCAGAGGGTCGCCGCCTTTGGCCAATCCCGAGCTGGGCACCAAGCAAATCTGCCCCAACTGCCAGGCTAAGTTCTACGATCTGAACAAGCGCCCCGCCCACTGCCCGAAGTGTGCGACCGAGTTCGATCCCGACGAAGCCGTCCGCAACCGCCGCGTCCGCGCGCGCGCCGTCGTGCCCGAGGACGATCAGGTCGAAGATCAGGTCGCCGACAAGGAAACCGAGGACGAGGAAGAAGAGGAAGAGGCCGCAACGCCCGAACTCGACGAAGTCTCCGACGAGCCGCCGCTGGCCAGCGACGAGGACGAGGACGAGTCCGAACCCGCCGCCCCCGGCGTGGGCGAGGACCTCGGCGAATTCGCCGACGACGAGGACGTCGAGGACGAGTCCGACGACGTACCGTTCCTCGAGGACGAGGACGAGGACGAGTTCGACGAGTCCGAGATCGAAGGCCTCCCCGGCGAAGGGGACGAAGACTGATCTCTGCGGAGGGCGGCCCACGGGCCGCCCTTTTCGTTTCGGGCGCCCGCCGATCCCGCCTCGGGAGGTGCGTCAAAAAAAGCCTGAGAAAGCGGCTTGATCGCGGGAACCGGTTTGAATAGGTTCCGCGCCTTCCTGGGGCCCCGGCCCCCGGGAGAACCCAAGACCTGGGGCTATAGCTCAGTTGGTAGAGCGCTTGAATGGCATTCAAGAGGTCAGGAGTTCGACTCTCCTTAGCTCCACCATGAAGGCCGCATCCGAAAGGATGCGGCCTTCGCCGTTGCAGGGCTCCGGAGAGGCGCAGACGTGACCGGCCGCATCGTGCTCACCAGCGACCACACCGCCATCGCGCTCCGGCAGGCGATCGCCGCCCATGTCATGGCGCAGGGCTGGGAGGTGGTCGACATCGGGCCCACGACGCCGGAGAGCACGCCTTATCCCGAGCACGGGGCGGCGGCGGCGCGGATGGTCGCTTCCGGCGACTGCCGGCTCGGCGTCATCCTGTGCGGCACCGGCCAGGGCATCATGATGGCGGCGAACAAGATCCGGGGCGTCCGCTGCGGCGTCTGCGCCGACACCTTCTCGGCCCGGATGATCCGCCAGCACAACGACGCCAACATGCTGGCCCTCGGCGCACGCGTGGTGGGCGAGGGCCTGGCGTTGGACATCGTCGACGCCTTCCTGGCCGCCTCCTTCGACGGCGGCCGCCACGCGCCGCGCGTAGAGATGATCAAGGCGCTCGAAGGCTAGCGCCGGCTGTCCGCCCCTCAGCCGTTGCGCGCGGGCGGCGGCGCGGCCTAAATGCCGGCCATGCGCACGTCTTCCTTCCTCATCGCGCCCGCGCTCGCGGGCCTGCTCGCGCTCGCCGCCTGCGACCAGCCCAAGTTCCGCGACAAGGGCGACAGCGCCACGGCGCCTTCGGCCGCCGCGCCGGCCGCCGACGCCGCGCCCAAGGCGCGCGTGATCCCCAGCAAAGCGGAGCCGGTCCCGGGGCCGCCGGAGTGGGCCAAGGGCGTCATGGGCAAGAACCTGCGGGCCGCCTATCCGAAGACCGGCATCTGCAAGGGAAACACCGACATCGTGGACGTGAAGTTCACCGGCGACCCGGCCGGGACGCAGCTTCTCGGCTGGGGCTGGGACGTGCCGAACAAGGTCCGCGTGGCCAAGGTGGTCCTGGTCGACAAGAGCCTGAACATCGTGGGCGCCGGCGGCGGCGGAGTCGAGCGGCTCGACGTGCCGCAGGCGCTGCCCGAGATCACCGACAAGATGACCGGCTGGACCGCCGTGACCAGGCTCACCGCCGGCCCGCTCGACGCCTACGGCGTGGTCGGCGACGGCGACGCGGTCTGCGTGCTGGGCCACATCGAGTTCTGACGCCGAGCCCCGGGCCGATGCCCCGCAGTTCCCCCTCCGACGCCTTCGCGGCCGAGTCGCTGACGCGGGCGCCGTGGCTGGCCGCGGCGGTCTTCTCCGCGCTGGCGGCGGTCGCCTTCGCCTGGCCTAGCTGGCCGGGCTACATGAGCTACGACAGCCTCTTCGCCTATGAGCAGGCCCGCTACGGCGTGGGCACCAGCCTCTGGCCGCCGCTGCACACCTACATGTTCATCGCCAGCCGCGCGGTGGGGGCCGACACCTGGGGCGTGCTGATCGCCCAGTCCTTCGCGCTGCTGTTCGGCGCAGCGCTGGTGCTGCACAGCCTGATCGCGCGCCGCGCGCTGGCCTGGACGCTGTGGGCGCTGTTCGTCGGGGGCCTCGTGTTCTTTCCGACACTGCTGGGCTCGATGATGGCCCACTGGCGCGACGTGCCGACCGGCAGCTTCTCGGTGCTGGGGTTCGGCCTCTGGCTGCAGGCGGCGCGGCTCAGGTCGTGGCCGCTGCTGATCCTCGCGGTCGTTTCCTTCGGCGTCTCGGTCGGCCTGCGCTACAACGCCTTCGTGCTCGCCGCGCCCGCACTCCTCCTGATGGTCTGGCGGCCGTTCCTGGCCGCGGCCACGCCGATGGCCGCCCGCGCCGCGACCCTGGCGCTGGTGATCGCGAGCCTGGGACTCGCCTGGGCCTCGACCCAGTGGCGCCTGCCCGACCTCGTGCGCCTGCCTGACGCCAGGAACATCGCCGGCACCCAGCTCTTCGACGTCATCGGCATCTCGGCCTGCTCGGGCGTGAACTACCTGCCGAGGGGGGTCACCGCGGGCCAGCCGATCACCGTCGCCCAGATCCGCCGCGCCTACGACCCGCGCCACCTGCTCTCGACCCTGGCCGTCTATCCGGGCCAGCCGCGGTTGATCGAGACCGATGCCGGGGGGCAGGTGGGCGAGACCTGGGCGCGCTTGCTCACCGCCGAGCCCGGCTGCTACGTCGCCCACCGCTCCGCCGTGTTCGCCGAGCAGATGGGGATGCTGAAGAGCGAGGTCTTCTACCCCGTCCACGGCGGCATCGACGCCAACGCCTTCGGGCTCGCGCTGTCCCACCCCGACCTCGCGGCGAAGGTCCGCGGCTACGTCACCAGGACGGCGCCCGAGTTCCCGCGCCGCCCGTTCTGGCTCTACCTCGGCGCGATCGTGCTGGGCCTGGCCGCGGCGGCCCGCGCGCGCGCGCACGCCTTGCTGCTGCTTTCGATCCTGGCCGGCGTCCTCGCCTATCCGGCGCTGCTGTTCATCGCGGGCCCGGCCGCCGACGCGCGCTACATCTTCCCGTCCAACGCCACGGCCCTGCTGCTGTGCATCGTCAGCCTGGGCCTGCTGGCCGGCCGCGGGAGCCGCCGATGAGAGCCCGCGAACGGACCGCGCCCGCCCACCCGCGGCGCCGGCGCGACGACCGGCCCGCGCCGGCGCTCTCGGTCGTGGCGCCCTGCTACAACGAGCAGGAGGGGCTCGCCGCCTTCGTCGAGCGCATGACCGCCGCCTGCGCCGCCGTCGCCGGCGACGACTACGAACTGCTGCTGGTCAACGACGGCTCGCGCGACGCCACCTGGGCCGTGATCCAGGCGATGGCGGCCGGCCATCCGGGCGTCGTCGGCGTGAACCTCTCGCGCAACTACGGCCACCAGCTCGCCGTCACCGCCGGCCTCGCGCTCGCCCGCGGCGACCGCGTCCTGATCATCGACGCCGACCTGCAGGACCCGCCCGAGCTGCTGGGTGAGCTCTCGTCGCGCATGGACGAGGGCTACGACGTCGTCTACGCGCGCCGCCGCACCCGCGCCGCCGAGAGCCGCTTCAAGCTGGCCACCGCCGACCTCTTCTACCGCCTGCTGGGCCGCCTCTCCGACGTGCGCATCCCGCGCGACGTGGGCGACTTCCGCCTCGTCTCGCGCAAGGTGGTCGACCGGCTGAACGCCATGCCCGAGCAGGACCGCTTCATCCGCGGCATGGTCGCCTGGCTCGGCGGCCGGCAGACCGAGGTGCTGTACGACCGCGACGCCCGCTTCGCCGGCGAGACGCACTACACCCTGGGCAAGATGCTGAAGCTGGCCGCGGCCGGCCTGACCGGCTTCTCCACCGTTCCGCTGCGGCTCGCCATCGTCTTCGCCGCCATGGGCATGTTCATCGCGCTCGGCGTGCTGGGCTATGTGCTCTGGGGCTTCGTGACCGGCAACGTGGCGCGCGGCTGGACCTCGCTCGCGCTCATCACCGTCTTCTTCGGCATCGGCCAGTTCGCCTGCCTGGCCGTGCTGGGCAGCTACATCGGCCGCATCTTCATCGAGGTGAAGGACCGGCCCCTCTACTTCGTCGACGAGATCGTCTCGGGCCGGAAGGACGACGAGCCGTGAAGGCCTCCGAATTCGACAAGTTCGCCGAGGAGTACCTGGCGACGCACAAGGGCAACATCGCCATCACCGGCGAGGACCCCGAGTACTTCGCCCGCTACAAGATCGAGACCGTGGCCGCGCGCCTGAAACGGCTGGGCCTGCCGGCGCCCAGGCGCATCCTCGACTTCGGCTGCGGCATCGGCAATTCCGCCCCGCACCTGCGGGCCGCCTTCCCCGCGGCCGGCATCGTCGGGCTGGACGTGTCGGAGAAGAGCCTCGCGGTGGCCCGGCAGCGCTTTCCCGGCGTCGCCGACTTCCGGCGCTACGAGGGCGGCGCCGACATGCCGCTGGAGCCCGGCTTCGACCTCGTCTTCTCGGCGTGCGTCTTCCACCACATCGAGGCCGACGAGCACGTCGCCCTGTTCGCGGCGCTCAGGGGCCTGCTCGCGCCCGCAGGACGGCTGGCGGTGTTCGAGCACAATCCCTGGAACCCGGTGAGCCGCTACATCGTCGCCACCTGCCCATTCGACGAGGACGCGGTCCTGATCCCCGCGGCCGAGTTCGCGCGCCGCCAGCGCCGCGCCGGCTTCGGCCACGTCGACGTCGCCTACACCGGCTTCTTCCCGGGCCCGCTGAAGGCCCTCCGGCCGCTGGAACGCGCCCTGACCCGGCTGCCCCTGGGCGCTCAGTACTACACCCTTGCCGCGGCCTGAGATCCTGCGCCGGGAGGCGGGCACGGTCGCCCGCTTCGGCCTGGCGGGCCTCGCCAACACCGGCTTCGGCCTGGCGGTCATCCTGGGGCTGGAGCTGGGCCTGGGCGTCGAGCGCCATCTGGCCAACGCCGCGGGCTACGCGGCCGGCGCATTGCTGGGCTTCGCCCTCAACCGCCGCTTCGTCTTCACCGGCCCCATGGCGGAGCGGGGCCTCAAGACCCGCTACGTCCTGACCCTCGCCATCGCCTTCGCGGTGAACCAGGGCGTGCTGAGCGCCGGCGCCGCGCACCTGCCCGCCGACGACCTCGGGCGCACGGCGGCCCAGCTCTGCGCGCTCGGCAGCTACACGGTCACCCAGTTCCTGCTCATGCGCCTGTGGGTGTTCCGCGCCGGCGCCGGGACCTGAGCCGCCCCGCGCAGGAGCCCCCCGAACTGGCGGCGCATTGCAACCGGGTGGCTGAATTCCCATCTGAACGGTGTCCGGTCGGGGCGTGCCTC
>NZ_JAEUMO010000006.1 GCF_016793285.1 Phenylobacterium sp. | reverse complement strand
GCCGGCCCACCTCGGCAAGGCTCGATCCCCGCAGGCCACGCCCCGGGATCAGGAAGCTCACCGCCTCCAGCAGGTTCGTCTTTCCCGCCCCGTTCGGCCCGGACAGCCACACCGGCCGCCCGTCGAGCGGAAGCTCAGCGGTCACGTAGCTGCGGAAGTCGGTGAGGGAGAGGCGCGTCAGGGCGGTGGCGGTCACGAGCGCGGTCTTAGCGGGTTCCGCCGGGCGGGCGAAGCCTAGGCGACCCAGATGACCTGGCCGTAGCAGCCGTCGGCCGTCACCTTCAGGCGCAGGAAGCTCGGGCGCTCCCCCTCGGCCGGCAGCACCGCGCTGCCCGGGTTCAGCGCCGAGCCCCTGGGCCCGAACTTCGTTTCCTCGGCCTTGTGGGTGTTAGCGTGCAGCAGGATGTCGACGTGATATCCGAAAAGGCGGCGCGACACCTCGGCGGCATTGTCGGCGGCGACGAACGGATCGGCGGACGCCGCCAGCCCTGCCGTGCAGGCGTCGAACACGCAGCCGATGTGGTAGCGCCCCTCGCCGAGCACGAGGACGTCGCGGCGCGTGCGCAGGTCCTCCTCGTCGTCGCGGCCACACACGCCGAGGACCGGCGCGATCTCCTGCAACTGATCCAACCCCGCCTTCTCACCCATGTCGCCCAGGGTGACGATCAGGTCCGCACCGTACAGACGCGGGAACAGCGCTGGCGGGAACTGCGGCCCGCCCTCATGGATGTGACAGTCGGCGAGGACCGCGATGTTGGTCCCCTCGCCCTTCATCCGCCAGACCGAGTCCGACATGGCGTCACCTCCCCTCACCGGCATTATCCGTTCATGTCCGGATTCCGCCAGCGGATGTCACAGGCGACCCCATATCTGCGTCCTGAAGGGTGCATCCGGGACCAGAGGGAATGACATGAGCCAGGCCGCCAGAGCCCAAACCTTCCACCGCCTGCACGAAGGGCCCGACGTGCTGGTCCTGGCCAATGTCTGGGACGCGGCCTCGGCCGCCACGGTCGCCGACGCCGGCGCGCAGGCGCTCGCCACCTCGTCGGCCGCCGTCGCCTGGGCGCACGGGTGGCCCGACGGCGACATCCTGGCCGTCGACACCACCTGCGCGACGGTCGGCGAGATCGTGCGCATCACCGACCTGCCGGTGAGCTGCGACTTCGAGGGCGGGTTCACGGACGACCTCGACGAGCTCGCCGCCAACATCGGCCGGGTGATCGCCGCCGGCGCCGTGGGCATCAACTTCGAGGACGGCGGTCGCGACCCCGACCTGCACGCCCGCAAGGTCGCGGTCGCCCGCGCCGCGGCCGAGAAGGCCGGCGTCGACCTCTTCATCAACGCCCGCACGGACGTCTACCTGAAGCGCCTGGCCGAGGGCGACGCCGCCGAGACCGAGGCGATCCGGCGCGGCCGGCTCTACGCCGACGCCGGCGCGAGCGGCGTGTTCGTGCCCGGCGCCGCCGACCCCGAGCTGATCCGCCGCCTGGCCGCGGCGATCCCGCGGCCGCTGAACGTCATGGCCTGGCCGGGCGTGCCCGACGCGAAGACGCTCGCGGGCCTCGGCGCGCGGCGGCTGTCGGCCGGGACGGCGACCTTCGGGGCCGCCTTCGCGGCGCTCGCCAGGGCGGCCGCGGGGTTCCTGGCGACCGGCGACGTGAACGCCCTGGGCGCGGCGGGCCAGGGCGCGCCAGCCCTGCAGAAGCGGTTCTCGGCCTGAGCCCCGCAGCGCGGAAGGGCCCCTGCCGGGGGCCCGGTATGGCGCCACCGCGTCCGCGCCCTATGCTGCGCGCATGAGCACTTTCCCACCGATCGGGACCGCAGCCGCGGCCGATCCGGCGCACGTCCTCGCCGAAGCCCTGTCGTTCGAGATGCGGTCGCGCCTCGCCGAAGCCGAGGGGCTCTGCCGCGAGGCGCTGCGGCTCGACCCGGCCTCGCTGCAGGGCTGGCATCAGTTGGGCCGGGTGCTGGAGCGCCGCGGCCGGCTCGGCGACGCCGAGGCCGCATTCCGGCGCGTGCTCGACCTGGCGCCCGGCGCGCCGTCCACCGCGCTCGAGCTGGGGCAGCTCCTGCTCAGCCAGGGCCGATACGACGAGGGCTTCGCCCACTTCGAGGGCCGCTTCGGACTGACGCCGGCGCGGGCCAAGCCTGCGCTGCCCTTTCCCGAGTGGCGGGGCGAGGACGTCGCCGGCAAGAAGCTCCTGATCTGGATCGAGCAGGGATACGGCGACCAGATCCAGTTCGCGCGGTTCGCGCCGCGGCTGAAGGCCATGGGCGCGGACGTGACCCTGCTCTGCCTGCAACCGCTGGAGCGGCTCTTCGCGGCCAACCTGGGCGTGCGCGTCATCGCTACATCGGGCGCCGTCGAGTTCCCGGACCCCGACTACTGGGTCATGGCCTGCTCGATCGCGTGGCGGCTCGGCATCGGTCCCGAGGACATTCCGGCCGCGCCGTACCTGCGTCCCATCGGAGAAGTCCAGCTCGGCGACTGGCGTCCGGGCGAGTTCAGGGTCGGCCTGATGGCGCGCGGCAATCCGGGGCACGCGAACGACGCCAACCGCTCGCTTCCGGCCGACCAGGCGGCGCGGCTGGCGCAGATGCCCGCGCGCGTCGTCGACCTGGACCCCGCCAGCACCGGCGCCCGCGACTTCGCCGACACCGCCGCGCTGATCGACCAGCTCGACCTGGTGGTGTCAGTGGACACGTCGGTCGCCCACCTTGCGGGGGCGATGGGCAAGCCCTGCTGGGTGCTGCTGCCGGCGATCGGCTGCGACTGGCGCTGGTTCCGCGACCGCACCGACTCGCCCTGGTATCCGACCCTGCGCCTCTACCGCCAG
>NZ_JAEUMO010000269.1 GCF_016793285.1 Phenylobacterium sp. | reverse complement strand
TGTCGACGAACGGCCCGCGGTCGTTCACCCGCACCACCAGCTTCCTGCCGTTGTCCAGGTTGGTGACCTCGACCATCGACGGCAGCGGCAGCGTCGTGTGCGCCGCCGAGACGTTGTTCATGTCGAAGGTCTCGCCATTGGCGGTGGCCTTCATGTGGAACGCGTCGCCGTACCAGGACGCCACGCCCACCTGGTCGTAGTTCGGCTGCTCGCGCGGCACGTACCAGATTCCGCCGACCTGATAGGGCTTGCCCACCTTGCGCTCCCCGCCGGCGCCCGATGGCAGGCCGGCCTGCGCCCCGCCGCCCCGGCTGGGATACCGCGGCTCCATCGTGGCGCACGCCGCAAGGGACGCCCCCGCCGCCAGCGCCAGGGTCAGCCGGGCTGACGCGCCCAGGGCTCGGGAAGTTTGCATGATCCGCCTCCGACTCGCTCGCGATGGTCGGCCCGGTTCCTTGCGACACGGTTAACCGAACCTTGCGATGGAGGTCGCGCGCCCTTCCCTGCTATAGCGCCCGCTCCGGACGGGTGGCCGAGTGGTTTAAGGCAGCGGTCTTGAAAACCGCCGTGGGTTCACGCCCACCGTGGGTTCGAATCCCACCCCGTCCGCCACGGCTCTTGGGCGCTGCGCTCAGCTCGCCGTGCGCTCGACCTTCGCCGACAGGCGGGGACGCGAGTAGGCCTTGCGGGTGATGCGGATCGTGTCGGGCAGGAAGAGGCCGAAGGTGGGTGTGTAGTCGTAGATCACGTCGGCGATGACGACGCTCTCATTGGCCGCGAGGTAGCCGTTCGGGATCGACGGACCGCCCGACCCGTTCCAGTCGCGCTTCTGGGTCCAGTCGGTCGCCGCCGTCCCCGAACTGTTCGCGCTCATGCTCGAGAGGCGCTGCTGCAGGCTCTGGCGGGGGAACGGATAGATCATCGCGGTCGAGGCGGTGAGGATGTCGTCGAGCTGCGCGGCCGAGACCGTGCGGCTCTGGGCGGTGATGTCGGCCATGGTGGCGGCGATGTGGGCGACCTGCCGCTGGACGATGTAGGCCTGCACGCCCTCGCCCGCGGCGACGTTCAGCACGAAGATCACCGGGAAGATCAGGGCGAACTCGATGGCGGCCGCACCCTTTCGGTCGCCGGCCGCCCGGCGGAGGAACCGGATCATTCGTAGGGCTCGTTCTTGAAGGCGGTGCGCGAGGCGATGGTCACCGCCATCGGACCGTCCCGGTTGAAGGCGGTGGCCAGGAACGGCGTGATGAGCGGCCAGCGGTAGTTGGCCTTGACCAGCACGATGTCGCCCGGCCCGCCCTTGTTGAACTCGCCGGCGGGCTGGGCGGCGGCCACCTGGTTGGCGTCGTAGAACTTCGGGAACTTCTGCACGCTGACCGTCAGGCGGCCCATGCATGAGCTGACGGCGCCGCCCATGTTGTTGCAGATCTGGCTCTTGAAGCCGCCGGCGGTGGTGGGGCCGTCGTCGCGTCCCGTGCGGATGCGGCGCGCGGATTCCACCACGGCGTTGTCGAGCGCCGAGGACATCATGCCCAGCATCCCGATCTCGACCAGCGAGAGCAGGGAGAAGAAGAGCAGCGGCGCGACCAGGGCGAACTCGACCGCCGTGGCGCCGCCCTCGTCGCGGCTGAAGCGCAGCTTTTGACGGACCTGCGACATGGCCCGGGTTTTCCCAGATGTCGGAAAACGGGCCGTGGAGATTTAGAGTCAACCCAAGTTAACGGTCCGGAGTAAGGCGCGATTACCCGTCCGGCGGCTATCGGTTGAGCGAATTCAAGTCAGCCTCGTCAGGATGGATGGGATGCGCAGGTCAAGCGTTGCCGGGATCCGGCGGCTGGTCCGCGACAAGCGCGGCAACGTGGCGATCGTCGCGGCTCTCGCGATGGGGCCGATCTGCGTGGCCGGCCTGGGCGCGGTCGACCTGGCGCGCGGCACCAGCGCGAAGTCGCAGCTTCAGGACGCCCTCGATGCCGCCGCCCTCGGCGCTGCGCGGAGCAACGCCACGACCGACGCCGAGCTGAAGGCCGTCGGCGACCGCTTCCTGAACCAGAACCTGAAGCTGGGCGACGATTTCCGCCTGGCGCAGTCGTCGTTCGGCTTCGGGGAGAACGGCCGCGTGGTCGCCAGCGCCCGCCTGGACGTGACGCCCTTCATCGCCGGCATCCTGAACGACGGCGCCATGCACGTCGGCGCGTCGAGCGAGGTGGTCCGCGCCGAGATGAAGGTCGAGATCGCCCTGGTGCTCGACAACACCGGCTCGATGACCGAGGGCAGCAAGCTCGCCGACCTGAAGAAGGCGGCCAAGGA
>NZ_JAEUMO010000228.1 GCF_016793285.1 Phenylobacterium sp. | reverse complement strand
CGGCGCGGAGTTCGTCAGATGTCGAAGACGGTCGGCGCGCTGTCGGCGGGCGGCAGGTGCGCTTTCAGGACGCAACTGAAGCCGGCGGGGTCGTAGCGCATCGTCGCCGAGCCCCGCAGTTCGTTGCGCAGACCGCGTTCGATCAGGCGCGATCCGAAGCCGCGGCGGGTGGGCGGCGAGACCGGCGGCCCCTGCGACTCCGCCCAGGTGAGCTGCAGCGCGCGGCTCGCCTCGTCGAAGGTCCAGGTGACGTCGATGCGGCCGCGCTCCACCGAAAGCGCGCCGTACTTCACCGCGTTGGTGGCGAGTTCGTGCAGCACCAGCGCCATGGTCAGCGCGGCCGCGGGCTGCAGCCAGACCTGCGGCCCGGCGATATGCACCTGGACCGAGGCGGCGGGCACGAACGGCCGCAACGCCCGCTCGGCCACGCCCTTCAGCGCCGCCCCGTGCCAGCGCTCGCGGGTGAGCAGCTCATGCACCTCCGAGAGCCCCAGCAGCCGGGCCTCGAACTTGCCGTAGGCCCGCTCGGGATCGCTCTCGTGGCGCAGCGTCTGGGACGCCATCGACTGCACGGTGGCCAGCGTGTTCTTCACCCGGTGGTTCAGCTCGTTGATGAGCAGCCGCAACTGGCCCTGGTAGCGCTGCTGCTCGGCCTCGGCCTGCTTGCGCGCCGAGATGTCCTCGACGATCGAGACGAAGTAGTCCGGCTCGGCGGCCGGCGTGCGCACCAGCGACACGGTGAGCCCGATCCAGATCACCTCGCCCCCCTTCTTCAGGTAGCGCTTCTCCAGCGAGTAGGTCGCGATGCGGCCGGCCAGCAGCGCCCGGGCCTGGGCGACGTCGGTGTCGAGGTCCTCCGGGTGGGTGATCTGGTGGAAGGTGAGCTGCGTGACCTCGCCCCGGGTGTAGCCGCAGATCTCGCAGAAGCGGTCGTTGACCTCCAGGAACCGGCCGTCGGGCGAGACGCGGGCGGCGCCCACCGCCACCTGGTCGAAGATCGCGCGGTAGCGGGCCTCGGCGGCCTCCAGGCTCATCCGCGCCTCGACCGCCTCGGTCACGACCTCGGTGTAGAGGACGAGGCCGCCGATCTCGCCGGCCTCGGTGCGCCACGGCGCCAGCGACCAGCGGACCCACATGATCGAGCCGTCGGGTTGCGGGAACGGATCGGCCGGGTGGCTGCGCTCCCTGCCGTCGTTCAGCACCTGGGCGTGCAGGTCGCGCCAGCGCTGAGGCACCGCCGGGAAGACGTCGTAGTGCAGCCGGCCGACCAGCGGCGTGTCGGCGGGCAGACCCTGGTCGGTCAGGAACCGCCCGGACGCCGCCAGGTAGCGCATGCCGCGGTCGAAGATGGCGATCCCGATCGGCGCATGGCGGATCGCCGTGAAGACGCTCGACGGCGGAGACACGCTATCCAGCGGAGACACGCCATCCAGAAAGTCGCTGCCCTGTTTCCCGGTCACGACGGCCGCACCACGCGCGGCGGCAAAGCTCCGCCGCAACCCCCAGTGGAGGGTCACAGAACGGGCCGGTCAAGCAGCCATGTAGAATGCAATCAGAGCAAGGAGGGCCAAGAACAGCCTGAGCGGGATCGCCGCAACCCTTGGAAGAACATGGCCGATCGCCGCATCGACCAGACCGCCGACGATTCCCCCGGGAAGCGCCGTAAGCGCGAACGCCAAGAGGGCGAGGACGCCTTCCCAATGGAGCATACGCCCAAGGGTCGCCGCAGTGATGATGGCGCCGACCAAGCTCAGGGGGCTGTCGCGGGCCCACTCGGTTGCTGAACGCTCCGCCGCTCCATTCTCAGGAACGGGACTATCTGGTGGCGACGGCATGGTCATGGATGCGCTCCCCCGATAAGTTCAAGGAACGCCGATACTCGAATTGAGTCAATCTGAAGTGGTGTTTCGGGGCGGATCCCCAGGCAATCAGGGCCGCCCCTAGGGGCGGCCCTTCGCATCACAATTGCCGTGGAGCGTCTATTCCGCCGCGGGCTTCGGCGCGTAGCCGAGCACGGCCTTGGTCTCGAGGAACTCGTGGAAGGCGTAGTCGCCCCACTCGCGCCCGTTGCCGCTCATCTTGTACCCGCCGAAGGGGGCCATCATGTCGCCGCCTCCGCCGTTGATCGACACCTGGCCGGCGCGGAGCTTGGCGGCGACCTTGCGGGCTTTCTCCAGGTCTTCCGCCTGCACGTAGGCGGCGAGGCCGTACTCGGTGTCGTTGCCGATATCGATGGCCTGCTCGACATTGTCGTAGCCGAGGATGGAGATCACCGGACCGAAGATCTCTTCCTTGGCGATGGTCATGTCG
>NZ_JAEUMO010000251.1 GCF_016793285.1 Phenylobacterium sp. | reverse complement strand
GGCTCGTAGAGGCCCGGCGTGCCTGCAACCCCCAGAGCGGCCGAAGGGAGCATCCCCAGGGAACCGGTGAGCTGCGACGCCGCGTCCGACAGGATGTCGCCGAACAGGTTGTCGGTGAGCAGGACGTCGAACTGCTTCGGGTCCTTCACGATCTGCATCGCGGCGTTGTCGGCCAGGATGTGGGTCAGCTCGACGTCGGCGTAGTCGCGCTTGTGCAGGTCGGTGACGACCTCGCGCCACAGCAGCCCGCTGTCCATCACGTTCGATTTCTCGGCCGAGGCCACCTTGTTGCGCCGTCCGCGCGCCAGCTCGAACGCCACGCGCGACACGCGCTCGATCTCGGCCGTCGTGTAGACCTGGGTGTCGACGGCGCGCTTGCCGCCGCCGGGCAGGTCCTCGATGAACCGCGGGCTGCCGAAGTAGATGCCGCCCGTCAGCTCGCGCACGATCATCAGGTCCAGGCCCTCGACCACCTCGCGCTTCAGCGTCGAGGCGTCGGCCAGCGGCTGGAAGCAGAGCGCGGGCCGCAGGTTCGCGAACACGCCCATGCCGGCCCGCAGCGCCAGCAGCCCCGCCTCGGGCCGCCTGTCGCGCGGAACGCCGGCCCACTGCGGTCCGCCCACGGCGCCCATCAGCACCGCCTTCGCCGCCCTGGCCGCGGCCAGCGTCTCGTCCGCCAGCGGCGTGCCGAGCCGGTCGTAGCTGACGCCCCCGAACGGCCGCTCGTCGAGGCTCAGGTCCGGCGTCAGCGCCTCGGCCACCCGGCGCACCTGCGCGGTCACTTCCGGCCCGATCCCGTCGCCGGGCAGGAGCAGCAGGTCGGTCATGGATAGTCCCTCAAAACTGACGAGGTGGAGCTAGAGTCTCCGCTCCGCGGCGACCTCGTACAGGCTGAGGTTCCGGTCCGAAACCCCGAACTGCGGCCACGCGGCCCGCCAATCGGCCATATGCGGCGCCTGGAAGTGCGCGTCGATCGCCGCCTGGTCGCGCCACGCTTCGAACACCCGCACCAGCCCCGGCTCGGCGACGTCGATGGCGTAGGAATAGGTGAGGCAGCCGTCCTCGGCCCGGCTGGCCGCCAGCATCGCCTCCATGTGCGGCCGGAACGTCGCCAGGTTCTCTGGCGGCACGCGCACCGTGCCGGCGATCAGGATCGTCACGCGCCTTCCAGCCAGGGCTGGGCGAGCGCGCGCTTCATCTCGTAGGTGTCGATGTCCTTGGCGGCTTCGAGCGTCTCGCCGATGGCGTCGAGGCCCTTCAACATCTTGGCCTTGCGCTGCGGGTCGATCTGGAAGCCGAAGACCGCGCCCGACGGCGAGGTCACCGTCTGGGCCTCCAGGTCGATCGAGACAACATGGTTGCCGCCGCGCGCCTCGTCCATCAACTGCCGCACCTCGTCCGCTTTCAGGACCACGGGCAGCAGGCCGTTCTGGAAGCAGTTGTTGTAGAAGATGTCCGCGAAGCTGGTGCTGACCACCGCCTTGATGCCGAAGTCCATCAGCGCCCAGGGCGCATGCTCGCGCGACGAGCCGCAGCCGAAGTTGTCGCCCGCGATCAGCACGCCCGCGCCCTTGTAGGCCGGCTGGTTCAGCACGAAGTCGGGCCGCTCGCGCCCGTCGTCGTCGAAGCGCAGGTCGTAGAACAGGCCCTTCGCCAGCCCCTTGCGGTCCACGATCTTCAGGAACTGCTTCGGGATGATCTGGTCGGTGTCGATGTTCGCCAGCGGCAGCGGGGCCGCAGCGGCGTCGAGACGGGTGAAGGCTTCCATCAGGCGTCCTGCTGGATGACGAGGGTGGGCACGCCGCCCAGGGTCATCCCCTCGGGCGCGGCGCGGACGGTGAAGACCCGGGTGCCGGGCTTGCGGCCTGTGCGCAGGTCCGAGACGTTGAAGCCTTCGCCGGCGAGACGGGCATGCAGCGCCTCGGGATCGGCCACGCGCCAAGCGAGCCCGCCGAACTTGTCGGGCGCGTCGGACGGCGGGTGCTTCAGGCTGGCCCCGACCTCGAACACCGCCGCGCCGCAGCGGAAGAAGAGCTGGCGCGCGCCCCACTGCGCGTTCTCGCGGTCGAGCCGCAGGTCGAGGCCGAACTTCGCGCCGTACAGGCCCACGGCGCGATCGGCGTTGGGCGTCTGCACCACGACATGGTCGAGCGCGCCCACGGCCGCGGCCTCGCCCGAGGTCGCCGGCGAGGCGGCGCGCTCACGCTGCGGCCAGAGCACGAAGCGCAGGCCCGCGGCGTGGATCCGCGTGAACTCGCCCATCGGCTCGACCGAGAGCCCGCGCCGCTCGAAGAGCTTCGTCGTCGCCGCGACGTCGTCGACTGCGAAGGCGGCGAGCCACAGGCCTTCGCCGGCTTCGTCCAGATACTGCTTCACCGGCGCGCCCGGATGGCCGTCGCCGTCCGGCGCGATCACCTCCAGCGACATGTTGGCCAGGTGGAACCAGGCGCGCTTCGCCCCGCCGCCGGGCTGCAGCTCCGGCTCGCGCCCCAGCAGGCGGCGGTAGCCGCCGCAGGCGGCGTCGAAGTCGCGGAC
>NZ_JAEUMO010000239.1 GCF_016793285.1 Phenylobacterium sp. | reverse complement strand
GCCAGGCCCGGGCCGCCGAGGCCGCCGGCTTCGAGACCTGGTGGCAGGTGGAGCACCACGGCTCGCCGCAGTTCAGCTACTCGTCCGCCCCCGAGGTGGTGCTGACCGCCATCGCCATGTCCACGAAGACGCTCCGCGTCGGCCACGCCGGCGTGCTCGCCCCCTTCCGCATCAACGCACCGCTCAGGGTCGCCGAGCGCGCCGCGACGCTCGACCTGCTCTCCGGCGGCCGTTTCGAACTCGGCCTCGCCAAGTCCGGCGGCAAGGAGTGGGAGACCTTCGGCGTCGACCCGGACGCGGCGCGCGACGAGGTCCGCGACGCCTTCCGCATGATCCCGCGCATGTGGACCGAGAAGGAGTTCTCCTGGTCCTCGCCCACCTACAACGTCCCGCCCCGCGAGGTGACGCCCAAGCCGCTCCAGACGCCGCACCCGCGCCTCTGGCAGACCTGCGGCTCGCCCGAGAGCTTCTACATGGCCGGCGAACTGGGCGTCGGCGCGCTCGGCACCACGCTGCTCAGCCCCGTCGCCTTCCTGGGCGAGATGCTGAAGGAGCACACCCGCGGCCTGGCCGCCTGCGTCGAACCGGCCGGCAAGGTCGTCAACCCCGAGAAGGGCGTCTTCACCTTCGTCCACGTCGCCGAGAGCCGCGCGCAGGCGATCGAAAACGGCGCCGCCTGGTCGGCCCTCTGGTACGTCAACACCGCGCCGGTGGTGTTCAAGGTCCCGCGCCGCGTCTGGTACGACATGATCAAGGCCGGGCTGCACCCCAACTCGGCGCGCGATACCGCCGCGCTCGCCGCCCTCGACCCGCACGAGATCGAGATCCAGCCCGACGATCCCGAGGTCGTGAAGCTGCTGAAGCGCATGGCCCGGGGCGAGGAGATCAGCCATGAGGCCGCCCACGAGGCGCTGGAGCCGCTGGACAGCGTCGTGATCGGCGACCCCGACCACTGCCGCGACAAGCTCCGCGCCTACGAGGCCATCGGCGCCGACCGCATCATGTGCATGATGCAGTTCGGCGCCATCCCGCACGAGGCGGTCCTCCGCAGCTTCGCGCTGGCCGGCCGCCACCTCGTCGGCCGGCCCACGCCGGCCTGATGATGGCCGCCGCGCCTTGGCGTCCTTGGTGATCTTGGTGGTGGATTGAACGCGCCCCCGGCGCGCTAGCCGATGAGGTGCGGGATCACCAGCACCGCGCCCACGAAGATCGCGTTCCAGCAGAGGATGCGGGCGACGGCGCGGCGGGTGTTGGGCGAGGCCCGGTGCGAGAGCGCGCGCTCGGCGACCACGCGGAACTCACCTTCGATGATGATGTCGGCGGGGTGGGCGGCGGCGGTCACGGGCGTCGGTCCTTCTTCGGTTGGCGCGCCGCTCATCGGCGCTGGAATCTGAGTATCCGACCGCCCCGTGCAGGGTCGATCGGCGTCTTTGCATGGTTCCTATGCAGGAACGCAGCAGGGCGCGGCCAGTGAACCTTTGGACAGGTTTCCCACCCTTCCGTGCTAACGATGCGCGATGAGCGACAAGCCCCCTGCCGACGAGACCCCGATCCAGAAGGCGCTGCGCCTCAAGAAGGCCGCGCTCGATGCCCGCAACACGCCGGGCGGCGCCAGGGAACGTCCGAGCAAGGGCATGGGCGCCGGGGCCTCGAAGCCCTGGATGAAGAAGTGATCCCGCAGGACGACCTCGACGCCGAAGACGGCGGCGGCTTCGACGTCGACGACTGGGACCGCCTGACGCCCTTCGCCGGCGCCGTGGCCAGCCTCGACGACGTCCAGGCCAGGCGCGCCGTCTTCGCGCTGGCCGACACCGCCGACCCCAGGCCCATCGACATGGAGCTCCCGCAGCCTGTGATCTGGTGGGAGGACGACGGCGGCCAGGCCGCCGTCGCCGTGCAGGCCGAAATCCACGTCAACGCCGAGGGCGAAACCATGGAGGTCCTGGGCCTCATCCTCCCCGACGGCGCCTCGGCCGTCGCCCTTCTCGACGACGTCGATCTCGTCGACCCCGCCGACCCCACCTGGCGCGACCTCGTCACCCGCGCGGTGGACGAAGACTAACTCCCCCACCCGCTCATCCCCGCATTCGCGGGGATGAGCGGCGGGGCGCTCAGTGCCCGCCCTCGACCCACGCGATGCCCGCCGCCCGGAAGGCTTCGGCCAGCGCCTCCTCCAGGTCGACGGCCTCCCACGCCCGCATCGGGTTCAGGTGCGCCGTCAGCTCCGGCAACAGCCGCACGCCGAAGCGCCGCACCGCCCCGCTCGCCTTGTACCCGTCCTTGTGCTGGTCGAAGCGGAGGTCCGGGTCGCGCCCGGTCTGCCCGACGTACATGCCCCACGGCTCGTCCCGCGTCGGGTCGCGCAGCAGCGCCACGTAGACCGAATGCTTCGCCCGCCGCGCCTTGCGCGTCGTCGCGCTCAGCGTCCGCGCCGCCGCCAGCGCCACGTCCATCCACCGCGGCCCGTCGTCGTGGAACGCCACCGCTGCTAGCCCGCCGCGCCGTTCACCAGCCGCCGCGCCCCGGCCAGCACCTCCGGCTCGAACAGCCGCGCGTTCACGCCCATCCGACCCTCCGCCCACACCGGGGCGGTCGCCCTCCAGTGGGTCACGCACCCGCACCCGCGGCATCGATGAAACGCCAGCACCCGCTTGTTCCAGACGTAGGTGTCGGTCGGCCCGTTCCCCTCGGCGAAACGCACCTGCGGCGCCTCGTAGTAGGCCCACAGCGTCCCCAGCCGCCGGCAGATCGAGCAGGTGCAGTCGTTGACCTCGGCCGGCGCCGTCTCCACGGCCAACCGCACGGCCCCGCAATGGCAGCTCGCCTCGATCATCCCACCCTCGCCGCGCCCAGGGTCATCGCCACCGTCACCACGTCGCCCGCCGTCACGTTCGCCTGCCTCCGCACCACGTCATTCAGCGGCACGAGATAGGTCCCGTCCTTCGGAAACAACGAGGTCGTGAAGCTCACGCCCCCCACCTCCGCCGCCACCGGCACGACGCCCCAGCCGTAGCTCACCGCCTTCGCGGCGGCGCGCACCTCGCCCGCCAGGTCCCTCGGCACGGGCGCATAGAAGTACGGGCTCGGCCCGCGCCAGTGGATCACCGCGGTCTCGAAGACGAACCGGACGGGCTCGGGGTCGTCAGTCATCCCGCCAGTCTCGCCCGCGGCCCCATCCGGCGCCAGCGGTTAGGAAGGGCGGGGTCGCGGCGCCGGCCCGCCGCTGGCGCGCGCGAAGCCGATGATTTGCCGATGGCTTGCCGATAATGCGCACGCCGGTCTGGACGGCGACCCCGCGCGCGCTCAGCGTCGTCGGCAGCTTCCACGGGGGAGGGGCGTCATGGCGCTGTCGGCCGGGGCGCGGGGCATGCCCGCGCCGTTCTATCTCCTGCTGCAACTGCCGACGGGCATGACGCGCGGCTTCGTGACCGTCACCCTGGCCTACCTGCTCACCCAGGCCGGCGTCGGCGTCGGCGCGGTCGGCGCGCTGGTGGCGCTCTACGTGGCCCCCGAGGCGTGGAAGTTCTTCTTCGGCCCGATGCTGGACATGAGCCTCAGCCCGCGCGTCTGGTATGGCCTGTCGCTGGCGGTCGGCGCGCTGGCCCTGGCGCTCTTCGCGCTCATCCCGCTCGAGCCCGGCAACATGGCGCTCATCACCGCCGTCGCGCTGACGGTCTCCATCGCCATCAACCTCATGGGCAGCTCGTTCACGACCCTGGTGGCGGCCACGGTCCCCGACGACCGCCGCGGTTCGGTGGCGGGCTGGGGTCAGTCGGGCAACCTCGGCGGCGCGGGCCTCGGCGGCGGTCTCGGCCTGTGGCTCGCCACCCATGCCGGCGGCCAGGTCACCGCCAGCCTCGGCGTCGCCGCCCTCTGCCTCGCCTGCGCCACGCCCGTCCTGCTGCTGCGCGCGCCGCGCACCACGGGCGCCACGGCCTTCGGCGCGCGCCTGCGCGAACTCTGGGGCGCGCTCATGGAGCTGCTGCGCACCCGCAACGGCGTCCTGGCCCTGATCGCCGTCACCATCCCCGTGGCGCTGGGCGCCTCCAGCGGCCTGCTGGCCGCCGTCTCCGGCGACTGGCACGCCTCGGCCGACGTCGTGGCGCTGACGCTGGGCGCGGTCGGCGGCCTCGCCACGCTCCCCGGCTGCGTGCTCGGCGGCTACCTGTGCGACCGCTACCCCAAGCGCATCGTCTATGTGGGCTCCGCGCTCGCCTCGTCGCTGGGGCTCGCGGCGATGGCGGTCGGCCCGCACACCTCGTTCGCCTTCGGCGCCTTCGTGCTCGCGAACGCCTTCCTGCTGGGCGTCGCCTGGGCCGCGGTCGCGGCGGTGATCTACGAACAGCTCGACGGCCGCGCCGCCGCCACCGTGGGCGCCGTGCTCGCCAGCTTCTGCAACCTGCCGGTCGTGGTCGTCACCGCGGTCGTGGCCGGCGTCGCCGAACGGCACGGCTCCACCGCCATGCTCCTCACCGAAGCCGGCCTCGGCGTCGCCTCCGCCCTGGCCTACGCGCTCCTCGCCTGGCTCTGGCGGCCGGGCACCCGCGTCGCGCTGGCCGCAGCCTGAAACCCCCAACACCGCTCCTCCCCGCATGCGCGGGGATGAGCGGAGGAGGGTGGATGCCCGCTAGTTCCGCTTCGGGATCACCACCGGCATCGTCTCGTAGCCCTTCACGAAGCTCGAGTAGACGCGCTTCGGCTCGGCCACCAGCCGCACCTCCGGGAACCGCTTCAGGATCTCTTCCCAGATGATGGTGAGCTGCAGCTCGGCCAGGCGGTTGCCCACGCAGCGGTGGATGCCGAAGCCGAACGAGATGTGCTGCCGGGGCCGCTCGCGGTCGATGATGTAGGCGTTCGGGTTGTCGATCACCGTCTCGTCGCGGTTGCCCGAGACGTACCACATGACGACCTTGTCGCCGGCCTTGATCTGCTTGCCCTGGAACTCGACGTCCTCGGTCGCCGTGCGGCGCATGTGGGCCAGCGGCGTCTGCCAGCGGATGGTTTCCGAGACCATCGAGGGGATCAGGTCGGGGTTCTCCCGCAGCTTCTTGTACTGGTCCGGGTTCTTGTTCAGCGCGAAGATCGAGCCCGAGATCGTGTTCCGCGTCGTGTCGTTGCCGCCCACGGTCAGCAGCACCACGTTGCCGAAGTATTCGCGCGGCTCCATGTCCCGCGTGGCCGGGTGGTGCGCCAGCATCGAGATGAGGTCGCCGCTCGGCGGGGCGTTGACCTTCTGGTTCCAGAGGCCCGTGAAGTAGGCGTGGTACTCCGTGAAGATCCCCATCTTCTGCTCGATGGTCTCGACGATCGCGCCCGGCATCGGAGCGGCCGTCACCACGTCGGACCAGTAGGTGATCTTGCGGCGGTCTTCCTGCGGCGCGTCGAACAGCGTCGCCAGCGTCATCGCCGTCAGCTCCTTCGAGACGAGGTCGACCCAGTCGAACTCCTCGCCGATCGGCAGGCCGTCGAGGATCTTGCCGGCGCGCTCGCGGATCTGCGGGGCCATGGCGGCCAGGGCGGGGGGCGCGACGGCCGGCGAGACGGCCTTGCGCTGCACGTCGTGCTTCGGCGGGTCCATGGCGATGAACATGGGCAGCGGGTCCATGTTCTGCTGCCCGCCGGCGATGGTGATCCCGCCCTTCATGAAGTCCGACGAGAACCGGCCATGGTCGGTGTCGATGGCCATGATGTCGTTGTACTTGGTGATCGACCAGTACGGCCCGAACTCGTGCTCCTCGCAGTAATGCACGGGGTCCTCGGCGCGCAGGCGCTCGAAGATCGGCCACATGGCGTCGGCCTGGAAGAGCTCGGGCTGCGCCGGGTTCAGCTTCTCGATCGGCAGGGAATACGCCTCGTCGCGAGCATCCTTGAGGCTCATCAGATTGCCGTCGGCCGCCATGGTCCATCCTCCGTCGTTGGGGGCGATAGTGAAGCGTCCCGAACGCCGTTAGGATAGCAAAAATGACGACCGCGTCACCGTCTGCGCGCGGCGAGGGGGAGGGGAATCAGGTGCGCGCCACCCAGCGGTCCACCCGTGCGTCCAGCACCGACAGCGGCAGCGAGCCGGCGCCCAGCACCGCCTCGTGGAAGCCCCTGATGTCGAACCGCCCCCCCAGCGCCGCCTGCGCCTTCGCGCGCAGCGCCAGGATGCGCACCATGCCCACCTTGTAGCTCGTCGCCTGGCCCGGCGTGGTGAAGTAGCGGCGGATCTCCGAGCGGATCTTGGCCGCCGGCTGCGGCGAGTTCGAGGTGTAGAACGCCAGCGCCTGCGCCTCGCTCCAGCCCTTGGCGTGGATGCCGGTGTCCACCACCAGGCGGATGCCGCGCCAGATCTCGCGCCCCAGCCGGCCGAAGTCGGAGTAGGGGTCCTGGTAGAAGCCCATCTCCTTGGCCAGCAGCTCCGAATAGAGCCCCCAGCCCTCGATGTAGGCGCCGTACCCCGCCTGGGTGCGGAACACCGGCAGGCCGGTCATTTCCTGGGCCAGCGAGATCTGCATGTGATGCCCCGGCCAGCCCTCGTGGTAGGCGGTGCCCTCGAGCTCGAAGGTCGGCGTCGCCATCATGTCGGCGAGGTGGACGTAGAAGACCCCGGGCCGCGAGCCGTCCACCGCCCCCGACGAATAGTGCGCCGCCCCGCCCGGCTCCTCGCGGAACGCCTCCACGCGCCGCGCCACCAGCGCCGACTTCGGCAGCCGGGGGAACACCTGCGGCAGCTTCGCGCGCATCCCGTCCAGGTAGCCCTGCGCCTGGCGCAGGTACTCGGCGCGGCCCGCGTCCGTCGCCGGCAGGTAGAACCTGGGCTCGGTGCGCATGTAGGCGAAGAACTCGGCGAGCGGCCCGGCGAACCCGATCTTCCCCTTCAGCGCCTCCATCTCGCCGCGCAGGCGCGCCACCTCGGCGAGCCCCAGCCGGTGGATCTCGTCGGCGGTCATGTCCGTGGTCGTCTGGTCCGCGAGCATGGCGTCGTAGTAGGCCGCCCCGTCCGGCAGCGACCCCGCGCCCCGGGGCTCGGGCGAGGTCTTCTCCCGGTCGGCGGTCAGCCACGCCGTCAGCCGGTCGTAGGCCGGCTTCACCCGCCCGGTCATCGCGCCCGCGACCGCGGTCTCGTAGGCCGCGGCCCGGGCGTCGTCGATCCGGTCCAGCGCCTTCAGCACCCCGATCTTGGCCTTGGCGTCGGCGAACAGCGCGCTGTCGCCGCCGGTCGACGTGAACGGCGCGCCCGTCGTGATCCGGCGCACCTCCTCCAGCGACTGGTCGTAGGAAAACCGCGGCATCCGCACACCGTGCGCCGCCGCCCGCCGCGCCCGGCCGATCTGCTCGTCCAGCGCCGGCCCCATCGCCGCCAGGCGCGCCACATAGGCGTCCATGTCGGCGGCCCCGGTCACCCGGTGGAAGTTGATCAGGAAGTTCGGCAGCCGCGTATGCGCCCCGTTGCGGTCGAACACATAGCCGTGCCCCGCCCAGCGCCGGTCGCTCTCGGCCCGCTCCAGCTCCAGGGCCCACATCTCGAACGAGGTCCGTGCGTCCTCGCCCAGCGTCTTCGGATCGAACGCCTTCTTCATCGCCGCCACGCTCTCGCGTCGCCGCTTCAGCCGCGCCTCGACGCCCGCGTC
>NZ_JAEUMO010000206.1 GCF_016793285.1 Phenylobacterium sp. | reverse complement strand
GGGGGGTGCGACAAAGCGCCGTTCGCGCGGGACGCGAAGCCCGTTGAGGCGCAGGGCGGTCTGCCCTAATCGCCGCGCTCGACACGGAGATCACATCATGCAGTTCAAGTTCCTCTGCGCCGCCGCGACCGGCGCGCTGGCCCTCGCCGCCTCGGGCGCGGCCCAGGCCGCCTCGATCGTCGGCCTGTTCAACACGGGCGTCGACAACGCCGGCGTCTCGGTCGTGGGCCCCTCCATCGAGCAGCATTGGACGCTGGACGGCGGCACGGCCTACATCGGCGGCCAGAACGGCGTGTTCCCGCTGAACGGCCCCTGGCTGGCCGAGGACGCCACTTCGCGGTGGATCGGACCGACGGTGACCGCCGGCGAATCCACCGACCCGCGCAACGACGGCTTCTACGAATACAACCTGTCGTTCGTGCTGACCGCGGCTGAGGCCGCCGGCGCCTCGTTCACCGGCCGCTTCGCGGCCGACAACGCCGTGTCGTGGATCCGGCTGAACAACACCAACCTCGTGGGCAGCCAGTCGGGCGGCTTCTCGTCCTGGTCGGGCTTCGCGGCGACCTCGCCGGCCTTCCAGGCGGGCGTGAACAACCTGACCGTCCGCGTGATCAACTTCAGCCAGGACGGCGGCAACCCGAGCGGCCTGCGCGTCGAGTTCACCGGCTCCGACGTCGGCACGGCCGTGCCGGAGCCGGCCACCTGGGCGCTGATGATCGTGGGCTTCGGCGGCGCGGGCGCGATGCTTCGCCGTCGCCGCCCCGCGGTCGCCTGATCGCGGCGGCCAGCGACGCCTTGCGAAGGGCCCCGGTTCGCGCCGGGGCCTTTTTCTTTGCGCGATGGCTCGCCATTGGGCGACGGCTGGGCGCAGGCCCCTTGCGCGCCGGCGCGTCGGCCTGAGAAGGTCCGTGCAAACGAGCGTCGGGAGGAACGTCATGCTGAGCTGGCAGGTGGGCGCGGTGAAGATCACCCGTGTCGTCGAGATGCAGATGCCCATCCCCTACAGCCCCGACACCGTCTTCCTGAAGGAGGCGACTCCGGCCGAGCTGCGCAAGCTGCCGTGGCTCTACCCGCACTTCGTCGGCGAGAACGACGAGCTCCTGCTCTCCATCCACGCCCTGCTGGTCGAGGCGCCGGGCCTGCGCCTGGTGGTCGACACCTGCGTCGGCAACGACAAGCCCCGCGCCGGCATGACTGGGCCGGGCGGCCTGCAGACCCGGTTCCTGGCCTCCCTGGCCGAGGCCGGCTGGGACCGAGACGGCGTCGACGCTGTGGTCTGCACCCACATGCACGTCGACCACGTCGGCTGGAACACCATGCTGGTCGACGGCGCGTGGGTCCCGACCTTCCCGAACGCCCGCTACCTGCTGGGCCGCGCCGAGTTCGACCACTGGATGGGCGAGGGCGACGACGCGCAGAAGCAGATCCTGGCCGATTCCGTGCAGCCGGTGCTCGACGCGGGGCTCGTGGACTGGGTCCCGCTGGACCACGCGATATCGCAGGAGATCCGGCTGACGCCCACCATCGGCCACACGCCGGGCCACGTCAGCGTGGTGATCGAATCCCAGGGCGAGAAGGCCGTCATCACCGGGGACATGAGCCACCACCCCTGCCAGCTCGCCCATCCGCACTGGTCGCCGTCCTTCGACAGCGACCCGAAGGCGGCGGCCGCGACCCGCGCGCGGATGTTCGCCGAGTGGGCGGACGAGCCGACGCTGGTGATCGGCACCCACTATGCGGGCCCCACCGCGGGGCGGGTGCGTCGTGACGGCGCGGCCTTCCGGTTCGAGGTCTGAGGCGCCCATGGAACTGATCCTCGTCCGCCACGGCCTTCCGGAGCGCCGCGACGACACCGCCGACCCGCCGCTGAGCGACGTCGGCCACGACCAGGCCCACCGCGTCGCCGCCTGGCTCGCGGGGGAGAAGATCGACGCGATCTATTCCTCGACCATGCTCCGCGCCCGCCAGACGGCGGAGCCGTTCGCCGTCCGGCGGGCCTTCGACGTGAGCTGCCACGACGGCATCTGCGAGTTCGACCGCGACACCGGGACCTACATTCCGATGGAAGTGCTGAAGCGCGAGAACTACGAGGCCTGGCTGGCCATGGCGAGCGGCGAGCACCGCATCGACATCGACGGGTTCCAGAAGCCGGTGGTGGAAACGCTGGAGGCGATCGTCGACGCCAACCAGGGCAAGCGCGTGGCCGTCTTCTGCCACGGCGGGGTGATCAACGTCTGGACCGCGCATGTGCTGGGCATGCCGGCGCGCCTCTTCTTCGAGCCCGACTATACCTCGATCCACCGCTACATGTGCGCCCGCACCGGCCAGCGGAACGTGCTCAGCCTGAACGAGCGCGCCCACCTGCGGGAGCCTGCGTAGCTCAGGCGGCCGCCTCCAGGGCCTCCAGCAGCACCGCCTGGTTGCGGGCGACGAAGGCGTCGCGCTCGCGGATCGCCGTGGCCAGCGTCCGGTCGCAGAGGTCCTTGAGCGCCGCGGGCTCCGGGCAGGCGCCCACGCCGAACTCGTGCAGGTCGGCGAGCTTCTCGACGATCTCGAACAGCTCCTCGTTGCTGCGCGCGGTCAGCGCCTTCAGCGCCGTCTCGTAGGCGTCCGTGTCGGGGAGCGCCGGGAACAGCCGCCGCACGACCGCCACCTCCAGGTGCGCCCAACTGAGCTGCATGGTCAGCGCCCGCGGGCCGTGAACCCAGCCGGTGACCTCCACGATGCGCGCGAGGTCGGCGTAGAAGGCATCCAGCCGCGGATCCAGGAAGTCGTAGTCGGGCGTGACCACGTCGCCCTTCAGCCGCCCCGCAGCCTCCAGCGTCGCCTTGATCGGCGTGCCGTCGTAGGGGAGCATCTTGCAGAAGGTGGCGGGCGAGCAGCCGTCGCCGACGACGTCGCGCAGGAAGGCGATATTGGCCCGCACGGAGCGGAAGGTGCTGGACGGGTCGAGCAGCATGAAGCCGTACTCGAAGCGGATTCCGAGCGCCTTCAGCAGGCGCACCGCCGCGAGGTTCTGCTCGACAGTGATCTCCTTGTTGAGCGTGGCGAGACCGTCCGCATCGCCCGACTCCAGGCCCATGTAGACGAGGTAGAGCCCCGCGTCGCGCATGCGGCCGAGCAGGTCGGCGTCCACCGCGTCGGCCCGGCAGTTCAGCTTGAAGATCACCTTTTTCGACAGGCCGCTTTCGATCAGCTTGTCGACGAGGTCGTGCGCCCAGGCGCGCCACTTGGGCCCGAACATCGGGAAGTCGTCGTCCTGGAACAGGAAGACGGTGACGCCGCGCTGCTCGTAGAGCTCCGCCATCTCGCGCACCACCTCGGCGGTCTTGCGCAGGCGCACCACCTTGCCCGGCGCGGTGCGGTAGAAGGTGTGGATCGAGCAGAACGAGCAGGTCCGGGCGCAGCCGCGGCTGGCCAGGATCGGCATGCCCTGGCGCCCGAGGATCTCGGTCGGCGCGAAGTCGCGGTCGGGGAAGGGAAGGGCGTCCAGGTCGTGCGCGAGGTGGTGCGGCGGGTTGGCCTTCACGCCGCCCTCGTCGCGGTAGACGAGGCCGTCCAGCGCGCGCCAGTCGCCGCCGGCGCGCAGCGTTTCGACGAGGGCGAGCAGCGTCTCCTCGCCCTCGAAGCGGACCACGCTGTCGAGGTCGGGCGCGGCGTTCAGCGTCGGCTCGGCGGCCAGGCTGGGATAGTGCCCGCCCATGGTGAAATGGGCGTCCACGCCGGCGCGGCGCAGGCGGAACATCAGGTCGTCGTAGCGGCGGATGTAGTACTGGAAGATCAGCGAGAACCCGACCAGCAGCGGCCGGGCCTCGGCCACGATCCGCACGATCTCCTCGGGCGGCTGCTCGATGTCGATGACCCGGACGTCCCAGCCGGCGCGGCGCAGCACCGCCGAGAGATAGCCCAGGCCCAGGTTGCCCATCTTCTGGAAGCCGATGAGCGCGACCACGCCGCGCGCGTCGGCGACCGGCGCGGTCGCGCGGTCGCTCAGAGGCATGACGAAAGCTCCTGACGAGGAGGAAGGGCGGCGTCACGGACGCCGCCCGCGGGGCCGGTCAGCGCGTGGCGCCGATGGCCTTCTGCACGGCGTCGACCGCCTTGAGCTGCGCCTTCAGCATGTCCTCGTGCAGTTGGATCTGGACCTTGGCGATCTCGAGGATCTGCCGCTTGTCCAGGATGTCGATCAGGTAGGGCCAGGGCACCGGGTCGGCGTGCGGCCAGGGCCGGAATTCCAGACGCGACAGACGTTCGACGTCGGCCATGAGACAGCTCCTTGTCTGCGAGGCCCCCGACCACCCCTAGGTTGAAACAACGCCACTATAGGGCGCGAATTACCTACCTTGGCGAGTGGAACGAGTCGATTTCACGCAACGGTGATACGCGCCACGGCCCGCGCGCCTTTGCGGCTGGTAAGTTATCGGCGTTCAGTTATATCTGCGCGAAACAACGACAGGGTGGGGGCGCAGCATGGCGGTCGAGCACTTCGACGTGGTGATCGTGGGGGCCGGCCTTTCGGGCGTCGGCGCAGGCTACCACCTCAAGACCGCGTGCCCCGACCGCAGCTACGTCATCCTCGAAGGCCGCGACGCCATCGGCGGCACCTGGGACCTGTTCCGGTATCCGGGCATCCGCTCGGACTCCGACATGTACACCCTGGGCTACGCCTTCAAGCCGTGGACGCAGGCCAAGGCCATCGCAGACGGCCCGTCGATCCTGAAGTACGTCCGCGAGACGGCGTCCGAAAACGGCATCGACCGGCGCATCCGCTACAACCACCTCGTCAAGCGCGCGTCCTGGTCGACCGAAGACGCCCGCTGGACCGTCGAGGCCGAGGTGGGCGGCGCGACCCAGCGCTTCACCTGCAACTTCCTGTTCCTCTGCGGCGGCTACTACTCCTACGAGGGCGGCTACACCCCCGAGTTCCCGGGCGTCGAGCGCTTCCGGGGCGCGCTGGTCCACCCGCAGACGTGGCCCAGGGACCTCGACTACGCGGGCAAGAAGGTCGTGGTGATCGGCTCGGGCGCCACGGCGGTGACGCTGGTCCCCGAGATGGCCCGGACCGCCGGCCACGTCACCATGCTGCAGCGGTCGCCGACCTATGTGGTGAGCCGTCCGGCCGAGGACGCCATGGCCAACTGGCTGCGCGCCCGGTTGCCCGGCAAGCTCGCCTACGACATCGTGCGCTGGCGCAATGTCCTGGGCGGCATGTGGTTCTTCAACCTGGCCCGCAAGAAGCCCGAGGCCGTGAAGGCCAACATCATCAGGATGGTGCGCGAGCAGCTCGGTCCGGACTACGACGTCGATCGCCATTTCACGCCCAGCTACAACCCCTGGGACCAGCGCCTCTGCCTGGTGCCCGACGCCGACATGTTCAACGAGATCAGGTCGGGGCGCGCCTCCGTCGTCACCGACCACATCGAGACCTTCACCGAGACGGGCATCCGCCTGCAGTCGGGCCAGGAGCTGGAGGCCGACGTCGTCGTCTCCGCCACCGGCCTCGTGCTGGAGGTCTGGAACGGCATCGAGGTCAGCGTCGACGGCCGCAAGGTCGATGCGTCGCGGACGCTCTCGTACAAGGGCATGATGTACGAGGGCGTGCCGAACATGGCCTCGGCGTTCGGCTACACCAACGCCTCGTGGACCCTGAAGTGCGACCTGACGTGCGAGTACGTCTGCCGCGTCCTGAACCACGTGAAGCGGACCGGCGCGCGCCAGGCGATGGCCGTCAACGACGATCCGACCGTGGCGTTCGAGCCCTGGCTGGATTTCTCGTCCGGCTACGTCCAGCGCGCGATGGCCAGGTTCCCCAAGCAGGGCGACCGGACGCCGTGGAAGCTGAACCAGAACTACGCCCTCGACCTGATGAGCCTGCGCTACGCCAAGCTCGAGGACGGCGTGCTGCGGTTCACAAACCGCGAAGGGCAGGCGGCGAAGGTTCCCGAAAAGCTTGCCGCCTAAGCCGCTTGACCTACGCCTGTAAATTTGCTCCGTCTTACGTGTGTACTACGGAGTTTTCATGGCCCCCGTGAAGCAGAACCAGAAGCAGAAATGGGTCGGGCCGACGATCCTGGGGGCCATCGACGGGCCGCCGTGCCCGCAGGTCAGCGAGGCCGAACTGCTGGCCGCGCCCCGGGGCCTGCGCCGCTCGGACTACGGCGAGGTCAGCTTCGAGCGCAGCAAGGGCGAGATCGAGTGCGCCACGATCTACGTCGACGGCGGCAGGGGCGACGAGAACTACCCGGTCTGCCAGTTCGACCGGCCCAGCGACCTGCGCATCCGCACCGCCAAGGGAGAGTGGCGCTTCCGCCCGGGGCCCGGCGTGCCGGCCACCGTCTCGACCCGCGGGGGCGTCGCGCGCTGCGTGATGGCCACCGCCGAGAAGCCCGCGTGAGCCCCGTGCGTCGCCGGCGGCTCAGTGGCGGGCAGAAGCTCGCCATTGCGGGCTTCGCGCTCGTGTTCCTGGGCTTCGCCGCCTGGCTCTACGGCGGCAGCTATCTGCGCCAGCGCGACTTTGCCCTGGGCCGTGCGCGCGAGGCGGCCGTCGAGGGCCCGCCGTGCCCTGAGATCACCCGCGCGCAGTTCGAGGCCCAGCGGCTCAGGAAGTTCAAGACCACGCTCTACGAGGGCGTCGTCTTCGGCCGCCAGTTCGGCCACATGGACTGCTCGATCCTGCGCTACGGCGGCGGCTGGAGCCCGCAGAGCTATCCGGTCTGCCAGTTCACCGGCCCGGGGCTGCTGTCGGTGAAGACGGCCAGGGGCGAATGGTTCTACGCTCCGGGCGTCGGCAAGCCTGCCAGCGTCGGCGCCCCGCACGGCGAGGCCCGGTGCGTGATGGCCTCGAACTTCACCGTGCAGAAGCTGATCGCGCGGTAGCGCTCACATCTGCAACACACGCCATCCCCGGGGCTTGTCCCGGGGAGTCGCTTCAGCAGGCGTGGCAGTCCGCGGCGGGTCGTTCGACCGGCAACGGCGCTTCCGCGCCGCCTGCGCCGCCCAGCGGGCGTCGGTTGGTGACGAAGTGTCCGTCGTCTGGCGGCGGATACCGGCCGGGGCGCGCCTTGGGCCGCGAGAGCTGTCCCTTGAGGCGCGACAGGAAATCGTCGAGGCTCTCGTCGGAGCCCGTCAGATCCTTGCGGAAACTGCGCTCTTGCATGACGCGGCGGTATACGCCCATCGGGCGAGTGATTCCAGTGCGCAAGGAACATTGTGATCCGGCGCGGACCAGAATTTCGAGAACAGGGAAGGGGACTTACAGTGAAGCTCTACACCTCGATCGGGCCCAATCCGCGGGTCGTGAAGATGTTCATGGCCGAGAAGGGCATCGACCTGCCGCGGACCGAAGTCGATCTGCGCGGCGCCGAGAACCGCCAGGAGCCCTATCTTGCGGTGAACCCCTCCGGCCAGACCCCCTGCCTCGAACTCGACAACGGCGACACCGTCGCCGAGATCACGGCCATCTGCGAGTACCTCGAGGAGAAGCACCCGAACCCGCCGCTGGTCGGCACGAACGCCGAGGAGCGTGCGGCCACCCGCATGTGGACCCGCCGCGTCGACCTGAAGGTCTGCGAGCCGATGGCCAACGGCTTCCGGTTCGGCGAGGGCCTGCCGATGTTCAAGGATCGCCTGCGCTGCCTGCCCGAGGCCTCGCCCGGCCTGAAGGCCGTGGCGCAGGACGGCATCCAGTGGCTCGAGGCGAACATGAAGGGGCCCTGGATCGCCGGCGACCGGTTCACGCTGGCGGACATTCTGCTGTTCTCGTTCATGGATTTCGGCGCCGTCGTCGGTCAGCCGATCGACCCGGCCAACAAGAAGGTGGTCGACTGGTTCGAACGCGTGAAGGCGCGGCCGTCCGCGGCGGCCAGCGCCTGACACCAAAGGCGCGCCGGCGGGTTACCCTTCCGGATGCCCGCTCCTGTGCAGAGTACCGTCGCCGATCATACTGACGCCCGGCCGGCCGAGGCCGACGGCCTGCCGGCGCCGCGCCGCTACTGGTCGGCGGCCGCCATCTGGCTGGCGATGACCATGTCGGTGCTGGACGGGGCGATCGCCAACGTCGCCCTGCCCACCATCGCGCGCGAACTCCGGACCGACCCGGCCTCGGCGATCTGGATCGTCAACGCCTACCAGTTGGCGATCACGGTGACCCTGCTGCCCCTGGCCGCGCTGGGCGACAAGCTGGGCTACCGGCGCGTCTACATGGTGGGCCTGGCGGTCTTCACCGCAGGCTCGCTGGGCTGCGCCTTGTCGAACAGCCTGGAGACGTTGACCGCCGCGCGGGTGCTGCAGGGCCTGGGCGCCGGGGCGATCATGAGCATCAACTCGGCGCTGGTCCGCTTCACCTATCCGCGGGCGCAGCTCGGTCGCGGCATCGGCCTGAACGCCATCGTCATCTCGGTGTCGGCCGCCATCGGCCCGACCGTGGCCTCGGCGATCCTGGCGCGGGCGTCGTGGGAATGGCTGTTCGCCATCAACCTGCCGATCGGCCTCGTCGCCATCGCCATGGCCGCCTTCGCCCTGCCGCGGACCGAGGGGTCGCGCCGGCCGTTCGACGTCGCGTCGGCGGTGCTGAACGCGCTCACCTTCGGCCTGCTGATCCTGGGCGCCGAGCGCGCGGCGCGCGACGGGCCCGTGGCGGGCGGCGCGCTGCTGGCCGCCGGCGCCGTCGCGGGGGTCCTGCTGGTCCGGCGCGAGCTGCGCCGCGACGCCCCGCTGGCGCCGGTGGACCTGCTCCGGATCCCGATCTTCGGCCTCTCGATCGCCACCTCGATCGTCTCGTTCACCGCCCAGATGATGGCCTTCGTGGCGCTTCCCTTCTACTTCCAGGGGCCGCTGGGCCGGACGGCCGTGCAGACGGGGCTCCTGATGACGCCGTGGCCGCTGGCGGTGGGCCTGTCGGCGGCGGTGGCCGGACGCCTGGCCGACCGTTACCGCGCCGGCGCCATGGGGGCGATCGGGCTCGCCGCGCTGGCGGCGGGCCTGGCGGCGCTGGCGTTGGTCTCGCCGCACGCGAGCGACCTCGACATCGCCTGGCGCATGGCGCTCTGCGGCCTGGGCTTCGGCTTCTTCCAGACCCCCAACAACAAGGCGATGATCACCAGCGCGCCCATGGACCGCAGCGGCGCGGCCGGCGGCATGCTCGCCACCGCACGGCTGCTGGGCCAGACGGCAGGCGCGGTGGGGACCGCAGTGGTCTTCCATGTGTCGGGAACGGCCGGCGCGCCGTCGGCCCTGGGCATCGCCGCAGGCCTGGCCGCGCTGGCCGCCGCGGTCAGCCTCTCGCGCCTGCGCCTCGCGCCGCGCGCGCGGCCGTTGCCGCCCGACGAGGTCGGCTCGGAGGCGGCGGGGCCCTAGCCGACCTTGCGGTCGCGGCCTTCCCAGTACGGCTTGCGCAGTTCGCGCCGCAGCACCTTTCCGGACGGGTTGCGGGGCAGGGCGTCGATGAAGTCGACGGTCTTGGGCGCCTTGTAGGCGGCGATCCGCTGACGCGCGTAGGCGATCACGTCCTCGGGCCTCGGGGCGGCCCCGGGCGCGGGCACGACGATCGCCTTCACGGCCTCGCCCCACCTGTCGTCCGGCACGCCGATGACGGCGGCGTCGGCGACGCCGGGACAGCCCAGGATCGCGTTCTCCACCTCGGCCGGATAGACGTTCTCGCCGCCCGACACGATCATGTCCTTCACCCGGTCGTGGACGAAGAAGAAGCCGTCCTTGTCCATGAAGCCGGCGTCGCCGGTGCGGAGCCACCCGTCGGGCCGGATGGTGTCGGCGGTGGCTTCGGGGCGATTCCAGTAGCCGGCCATGACGATCGGTCCGCGGATCTCGATCTCGCCGATCTCGCCCGGCGCGACCTCGTTGCCCTCGTCGTCGGCGATGCGGGTCTCCAGCGTCGCCCACGGCCGGCCGCAGGAGCGGAGCAGCTCGCCCCTGTGCTCGGCCGGCGCCAGGGTCGTGCCGGCGCCGGTGGTCTCGGTCATGCCGTAGAACTGGATGAAGCCGCAGCCGAACACCTCGGTCGCCTTCGCCAGCACCGCCTCCGAGATCGGCGAGGCGCCGTAGCTCACGGTCTTCAGGCTGGAGAAGTCTGCCTGCTCGACGCCCGGCGTCTGCAGCAGCGCATTGATCATCACGGGCGCCAGGAAGACGTGCGCGACCCGCTCGGCGCCGAAGGCGTCCAGCACGTTCTTCGGCGCGAACTCGGCCTGCAGCACCACGCGCCCGCCCGAGGCCATCCCGGCGAAGCTGATGTTGGTCCCGGCCACATGGAACATCGGCATCAGGATCAGCACCGTGTCGTCGGGTTCGTAGGAGAAGCCGTCCACCAGGGCGCGCAGGTTCAGGAACGCGGTGTAGTTGGCGTTGGAGAGCCGCACGCCCTTGGGCAGCCCCGTGGTGCCCGAGGTGTAGAGCTGCAGCACGTCGTCGTCGGGCGTCGGGTCGTCCAGGGTCGGGGCCGGCGCGGCGTCGCGCAGGTCGGCGTAGCTCATGAAGGCGGGCGCGGAACCGCCCACGCCGATCGCCAGCACCTCGCGGTCCACCTGGTTCAGCACCGCCTCGGCGGCGGCGAAGAACTCGGGCGTCACGAAGAACACGTCGGCGCCGGAGTCCTGCAGGATGAAGGCGATCTCGGGCACGGCCAGGCGCGAGTTGATCGGCGCAAAGCAGGCGCGGGCCTTCGCGACCCCGAAGAAGATCTCGTACCAGGCGTCGGACGGCCGCCCGAGCCACGCCACCCGGTCGCCCGGCTTCACGCCCAGTTTCTGCAGCATGCCCGCCACCTGGTCCGATCGCCGGTCCAGTTCGGCATAGGTCAGGTCGCGGCCCTCGAAGTGGACGGCGACGCGACCGCCGCGGTCGCGGCCATGCACGCGTGGAATGTCGATCAGAAGCTGGATGGGATCGTCGCTCATGGCCCGCCGGTTTCCTCGCATGGGCGTGTCGTCCGCCCTTCGCCGGCATTGCTAGCAACGGGCGCCGCGGCGGGGAAGCTTGCCCTCAGGTCACCGCGGCGCGGGTGCGGAACTCGGGGCGCTCGAACGCCCGGCTCGCGAGCACCTCGCGCAGGATCTCGACCGCGTCCCAGACCTCGGCGTGGCCGAGGTAGAGCGGCGTGAAGCCGAAACGGCAGATGTCCGGGTCGCGGAAGTCGCCGATCACGCCCCGGGCGATCAGCGCCTGCACCAGCGCATAGCCGTCGGCGTGGGCGAACGAGACGTGCAGGCCCCTGCGCGCCACGTCCCGTGGGCCGACCAGCGTCAGCCCGTACCCCGCGCAGCGGTCCTCGACGAGGCGGATGAACAGGTCGCAGAGGCTGCGGCCCTTCGCGGCGACGGCCTGGGGCGTGACGGAGAGGTGCGTGTCCACCCCGCACTCCAGGGCCGCGATGCCGAGGATCGGCGGCGTTCCGCAGAGCTGGGCGCGGATGTCCGGCGCAGGACTGTAGCGCGGTTCGAACGCGAACGGCGCGGCGTGGCCCATCCAGCCCGACAGCGGCGTCGCGATCGCGCCCTGATGCCGCTCGGCCACATAGAGGAACGCGGGCGCGCCCGGCCCTCCGTTCAGGTGCTTGTAGCCGCAGCCGACGGCGAGGTCGGCCCGCGCGCCGTTCAGGTCGCAGCCCACCGCGCCCGCCGTATGGCTGAGGTCCCAGAGCATCAGCGCGCCCCTGTCGTGCGCCGCCGCCGTCACCGCCGCCATGTCCCAGACCTCGGCCGTCGCGTAGTGGACGTGGGTCAGCATCACCAGCGCCGTGTCGTCGCCGATCGCACCCAGGACCTCCGCGCGCGGCAGGACCTCCAGCGTCGCCCCGGCCAGGCGCGCCAGGCCCTCCAGCACGTAGACGTCGGTGTGGAAGTTGCCGGCCTCGGTGACGATCTTCCGCCGCCCGGGCCTGAGCGACAGGGCGCCTGCCGCCAGCTTGTAGAGGTTCACCGAGGTGGAGTCGGCCACCACGACCTCGGTGGCCCTGGCGCCGATCAACCGCGCGATCTTGCCGCCCACGCGCTGCGGCGCCTCGATCCAGCCGGCCTTGTTCCAACTGGTGATGAGGTCCTGGCCCCACTGGCGCAGCAGCAGGTCCTCCATCGTGGGGTAGACGCTGCGCGGGATCGGGCCCAGCGAATTGCCGTCGAGGTAGATCACGCCCTTGGGCAACTCGAACAGCTCCCGCGACCGCCTGAGCGGGTCGTCGCGGTCCAGAGCTTCGGCGTCGGCGCGGATCATGGCGGCGCTTCTACCACGCTCGACCGATCGGTGTGGATTTCCACCGCGAAAGGACGGCGCGCCCGGCCCGTGCTTAGATGGCGACGACAGGGCTGAAGATGCGGGCGCGAAGACCCGCGGAGGGAACGGACCACATGACAAGCTGGCGCAAGTTGGCGTTCGCCTCGACGGCGGCGCTTCTCCTGGCGACGGCCGCCGATCCGGCGGTCGCGCAGCGGCGCGCGGCGGCCTCGCCCGCCGCCGAGAAGCCTGCGCCGTGGCCGGGCCTGCCGCCGGGCGCGACGGAAGAGTACATGCTCCTGCGAGACGGTGTCCGGCTGGCGGCCAACGTCTTCAAGCCCGCGGGGACGGGCCCCTGGCCGGTGGTGCTGACGCGCACGCCATACCTCAAGGACGGCCGCATCGACCCCAAGGCCGATCCCAGGGGCGACGAGAACCGCAAGCGCCTGGTGGCGCAGGCCAGGCGCTACACCGATGCTGGCTATGTGCTCGTCGTCCAGGACGTGCGCGGCAAGGGCCGCTCGCAAGGGTTCTATTCCGCGTTCGAGACCGACATCGAGGACGGCTACGACGCCGTCGAGTGGGCGGGGACGCAAGCCTGGTCCAACGGCAAGGTCGGCATGACCGGCGGCTCGGCGCTGGGCATCACCGCGAACTCCGCCGCCATGGCCGCACCGCCGCACCTGACGGCGGCCTATGTGGTGGTGGCCCCTGCCGACCGGCTCTCGTACAGCTATCCGGGCGGCGTGCTGAAGGAGAAGGACACCATCGGCTGGCTGCGCGGGCAGGGCGTGTCGGAAGAGGTGCTGAACCGCACCCGCAACCGGGCGCTGGACGACGTGTCGTGGAACCGCGTCGCGATGACCGCGAACCGCAAGTACATCCAGATCCCGATCTACAACGTCGGCGGCTGGTACGACATCTTCAACGGCGGCACCGTCGACAACTTCGAGTACCTGCAGAACCACGGCGCCCCGGGGGCGCGGGGCAACCAGAAGCTGACGATGGGTCCGTTCGGCCACGGGAACCTGTCGGGCGACCTCGCCTATCCCGGCTCGGACCGTCTCGCCCTCGGCGGCGATCAGGAGATCCGCTGGTTCGACCACTGGCTGAAGGGCCAGGACAACGGGATCATGGCCGAGCCGCCGGTCCAGTACTTCATGATGGCCAGCGCCAAGAAGGACGCCTTCTCGCCCAAGAACCGGATGCTGACCTCGGCCAACTGGCCGCCGGCCTACCGCGAGGTGCGCTACTATCCGAGCGGCGGCGACGACCTCACGACCGCGGCGCCCACGGCCGACGAGAAGAAGACGTCCTACCGCTACGACCCGGCCAGCCCGGTCCCGACTTTCGGCGGCGCCAACCTCACGTTCGAGCGCGGCCCGGAAGACCAGCGCAAGATCGGCCGACGGCAGGACTACCTGCGCTTCTCGACCCCGCCGCTGGACAAGGACGTGGCGATCGCCGGGCCCGTGAAGGTGGAGCTCTGGGCCGCGACCGACGGACCGGACACCGACTTCGTCGCCAAGCTGGTGGACGTCTATCCCGACGGCTACGAGGCCCTGGTGCTGGACGCCCCGATCCGGGCCCGATTCCGCAACGGCCGCATGCCGCAGGACATCCGCATGATGACCCCCGGCGCGCCGGAGAAGCTCGAGATCGACCTCTGGCCGACGGCGCTGACCTTCGAGAAGGGCCACCGCATCGCGCTGCACATCTCCTCGTCGAACGCGCCCCGCTTCGAGGTCAACCCCAACACCGGCGAGCCGGCCGGCGGCAAGGCGAAGCCCCGGGTGGCGGTGAACACGATCTACATGGACGAGGCCCACCCGACCGCGCTGGTCCTCCCGGTGGTGTACCCGCTCGATCTCAGGTGAACGCGCGCTCGACGCCCGCTGTTCGCCGCGGGATCGGGCGTGTAGGCTCGGCCCCCGGGGACTGGGCTGTGGGGGCCGATGACGAACCGCAAGGGGGCGGCCGCGCTGGACGCGGCGTTGAAGGGTGCGTTCCGGAAGCTGGAAGACCGGGGCGTGCCCGAGCATGTGATGCGCGTGGTGGATCAGCTCGACGAGGCGGCGGAAGACGAAGCCGCTAGGCTGTCCCCAGGATCGCGCCCGTCTCCAGAGCCATGACGTCGGCCGGCTCGTCCGCGTCCATGATCTTGAGCAGGCGCGCCCGCGCCCGGTTCACCCGGCTCTTGATGGTGCCCAGCGCACAGCCGCAGATCTCGGCCGCTTCCTCGTAGGAAAGCCCTGCCGCGCCCACGAGGATCAGCGCCTCGCGGTGTTCGGCCGGGAGCTGCTGCAGGGCGTCCTGCAGCGAGCGCACGGCGACGGTCCAGTCCTGGGTCGGCGGCGTCTTCAGCGTGCTGGCGTACTCGCCGGTCTCGTCGCGCACCTCGCGGCGGCGGCGCAGGACGTTCGTGTAGTAGGTGTTGCGCAGGATCGTGAAGAGCCATGCGCGGAGGTTGGTGCCGGGCTCGAACTTGTCGCGGTTGGACCAGGCCTTGATCAGCGTGTCCTGCACGAGGTCGTCGGCGTCGGATCCGTTGTGGCTCAGGGACCACGCGAAAGCCCGGAGCGCGGGGATCAGGCTCACGACGTCGTCGCGCCAACTCGACACGGAACTCATGCAGACCCCTTTTGGTGCTTCCGGCGGCTCGACCGGAACATCGGCGGCCGGCATCCGGTTGAACGCAAGGGTTGAGAGACCGTTCCGGCCAAAAGCGGGCGGCCTGCGGAACTGTGTGTCCGAAAGCGGCGTTCGCGGACAGGCGATGCCGACTGCGCACAGCCGGGAGACGTTGCCGCGTTCTGGTTTCGTCCCCATCTTCCCGCGCGGGAGATGCGCCACGCGGCGTTCGAGAGGGAACTTGGTGATGCGCGAGACCGACCATCGGCCTGACGACCGGGTGCGCCCCGGAACGCCGGCGCCCGCCAGCGACGCCTTCGCCCGCTACCGCGCCGTGCGGCGAGGGACCGAGGCGCTGATCCGTTCGCTGACGCCGGAGGACATGGGCGCCCAGTCGATGCCCGACGCCAGCCCGACGAAGTGGCATCTGGCGCACGTCGCTTGGTTCTTCGAGACCTTCATGCTGGTCCCGCATCTGCCGGGCTACCGGGTGTTCGATGCGAGGTTCGGCTACCTCTTCAACTCGTACTACGAGGCGGTGGGGCCGCGGCAGCCGCGGCCGGCCCGTGGCCTCGTCACGCGCCCGTCGGTGGCCGACGTACTCGCCTATCGCGCGCATGTCGACGCCGGCATGGAGCGTCTGCTGGCGGACGGGGCGGGCGAGCTCGCGGCCCTGCTGGACCTGGGCCTCGCCCATGAGGAGCAGCATCAGGAACTGATCCTGATGGATATCCTGCACCTCTTCGCCCAGTCGCCGCTCAGCCCCGCCTTCGCGCCTCCGCGGGCCAGCCTCGCCGCCGATCCCGGCCCGATGACCTT
>NZ_JAEUMO010000167.1 GCF_016793285.1 Phenylobacterium sp. | reverse complement strand
AGGAGCTGCGCGGCCCGCAGCAGCGCAGGCTGGCCCAGCCTGCGGCCCAGCTCCTCACCCATCAGCAGCATCGCGCGCTGCGCGTCCCGCCGCATGCGTTCGCCCTGCGCGGTGAGCACCACCTCCTTGACCTTCCCGTTGGTGGGATCGTCCGCCAGCGCGACGATTCCCAGCGCGACCATCTGGCTCAGGGTGGCGTGGATCGCCTGGCGGCTGACCCCGAGGCGTCGGGCGATGTCGGGAGGACGCCGCACGCCGAGCGCGATGTTGGCCATCACCATGGACTGCGGCCGCGTCACAGGCGGCCAGCCGCGCGCCTGGAAGTAGTTCTGAAGGCCTTCGTCGAACCAGTAGAAGCCCTGCAGGAGCGACAGGAGCAGGTGCCTGATATCTCCGTCCGCCGTCACCGAGCCGCCGCCTCCGTCGCGCAAGCGCCTGGAGTGCGGCGCGGCCCCGTCGATGTCAAAGCGTTTGACGCCGCCTACTCGGCGGCTTCGGCCGCCCGGGCGTTGCGGGTCGTGAACGCCCGCCAGTCCGACTCCCGCGGCACGACCCCCTCGAACGAGGCCAGGTCGACATGCCGCACCGCGCCGCTCGTGCCGATCGCCGGCTCCCCCGCCAGCGCGGCCTTCGCCGCCGCGGCCATCTGGCGGCGGAACTGGATGATCGCCGCGTCGCTGGAGCCCAGGTGGTCGGCGCTGCGGTCGGCGATCGGGCCCATGCTCTCCCACATCGCCATGTCCTGCGCCGGGATGCCGACGATGCCGGTGAAGTCGCCGGCCTTCATCTTCTCGCGGTCCTGCAGGAAGTTGTTCGAGAGGTTGCGCAGCTTGCGGTAGTCGGCGTCCAGGTCGACGCCCACCTCGGCCGCGCAGAACCGGCGCCAGGCGTCCTGCGAGATGCCCTTCGTCGGGTGCCAGGCGACCCAGTAGAACATGCAGTTCACGTCGTCGATCGGCACCAGCATCTGGGCCAGGTTGTACTGGTCGTTGGGGGGGATCAGCACCGTGAAGGGGGCGATGAACACCGTGGTGCGGACGTAGGCGTGGGTCTCGGGATCGCGGATCGGGCGGCGGACGGCGGCGTAGTGGAATCCGTAGTCCGTGGCCTGGACCTCGAGGCGCGGGGCCTTGTCGTCGGAGGGGCGCAGCCAGGCGGTGTCGGTGGCGGTCGAGCCCTCCACCTGCGCGGTCGGCATGTTGGTGGAGTGCAGGCTGGACGAGTGGGCGCTGTCGATCGCGCCCTCCAGGACCTGCGCCCAGTTGCAGGCCGCGTGAATCTTCACGATCGACGTCCTGGTCGTCGAAGTCGGCGCCCAGGCCGGCGCCTCGAACGGCCGCACGGCGTCGGCTTCGCCCAGCCACGCCCACACGAAGCCGCCCGCCTCCTGCACCGGATAGGCTCGGTGACGCAGGGACTTCATGCGGCTGTCCGGCGGCTCGGAGGCCATGTCCTGGATCTCGCCGTCCACGCCGAACTTCCAGCCGTGGTAGAGGCAGCGCAGGCCGCAGTCCTCGTTGCGCCCGAACGCCAGCGACGCGCCGCGGTGCGGACAGCGTTCGTCCATCACGCCCACGCGCCCCTTGGTGTCGCGGAACACCACCAGGTCCACGCCCAGCAGGCGCGAGCGCAGCGGCGTCCCGTCGGGCTCGGCGACCTCCTCGCTCATGCATACCGGCAGCCAGTGCTGGCGCATCACCCGGCCCATGGCCGCCTCGCCCTCGACGCGGCAGAGCAGTTCGTTGTCGGCGGGTCTCATGGGCGGTTGTCCGATCAGACTTAGATAGCTAAGTATTTTATGGGCCGGCGCGGCGGCTGTCCAGAAGCGGCGCAGGGGAGGGACGCGCGACATGGCCGACCGGGTCCTCCGCTTCGGCGTCATCGGCCTGAGCCGCGGCTTCGACCTGACGCGGCCGACACTGGCGCGCGATCCGCGCGTCCGGCTGGTCGCCGCCGCCGACCTGCGTCCCGAGGCGCGCGCGGCCTTCACCGCGGAATTCGGCGCGCCGGCCTACGACAGCGCAGAGGCGCTCTGCGCCGACCCGGAGGTGGAGGTGGTCTACATCGCCACGCCGCACCAGACCCACGCTGCGCTCGCCACGCTGGCCGCCCGCCACGGCCGCCACATCCTGCTCGAGAAGCCGATGGCCCTGGACCTCGCCGCCTGCCGCGCCATCGCCGCGGCGGCCGAGGCCGCCGGCGTGCAGCTCGTCGTAGGGCCCAGTCACGGCTTCGACCCCCCCGTGGCGGCGGCGGCCGGGCTCGTCGGCGGCGCGGCGTTCGGCGCGGCGCGCATGGTGACGGCCGTGACCTTCACCGACTTCCTCTACCGCCCGCGCCGGCCCGAGGAGCTGGACAGCGCCCGCGGCGGCGGCGTCGTGTTCAGCCAGGCCGTCCACCAGGTCGACGTCGTGCGCCGGCTTGTGGGCCGCCCCGTCCGCAGCGTGCGCGCCGCGACCGGCGTGTGGGACACGGCCCGCCCGACCGAGGGCGCGTACCAGGCCTTCCTCGCCTTCGACGGCGGCGCCTCGGCGTCGCTGACCTACTCCGGCTACGGCCGTTACGACACCGACGCCCTGATGGGCTGGACCGGCGAGACCGGCGCCGCGCGCGACCCCGACGTCCACGGCCTCGCGCGCCGCCGGCTGGCGGGGGCGGACGAGCCGGCGCTGAAGGCCGCCCGGGCCTACGGCGCCGCCGCGGCGTCCGCGTCCGCGCCCGTGGGGCACGAGCACTTCGGCTTCGTCCTCGTGGCCTGCGAGCGCGGCGATCTGCGGCTCACGCCCCACGGCGTCGAGGCCTACGGCCCGGACTCCCGCTGGACCGTGGACCTGCCGCCCCCGGCCGCCACCCGCCACGCGGTGATCGACGAGGTGTGGGACGCCGTCGTCGGCGGCAGGCCGCCGCTGCACGACGGGGCGTGGGGCGCCGAGAACCTCGCCGTCTGCCTCGCCATCCTGCGTTCGGCCGCCGAGGACCGCGAGATCGCCATCGCCGAACTGGAGACCCGCCCATGAGCAAGCTGCGCCTGACGCTGGCGTGCTGGGACTACGACCGCACCCGCGCCCTGGCCGACGGCCGCGTCCGCCCGGAGGGGATCGACCTCAACGTCCTGCCGCTGCACGTGGAGGAGACCTTCTTCCGCATGCTCCGCAACCGCGAGTTCGACGTCGCGGAGATGTCGCTCTCCTCGTACTGCGTGTCGCTCACGCGCGACGATCCCGCGTTCGTCGCGATCCCGGTGTTCCCGTCGCGGTTCTTCCGCCACTCCTGCATCTTCGTCTCGGCGCGGAGCGGCATCCGCGAGCCGAAGGACCTGGGGGGCAAGCGGGTCGGCGTGCCCGAGTACCAGATGACGGCGCCGGTCTGGATCCGCGGCATCCTCGCCGACGAGTACGGTGTCGATCCGGCCGGCGTGCGCTACGTCACCGGCGGGGAGGAGGAGCCCGGGCGCGACGAGAAGCTCAAGCTGAACCTGCCGCCGCAGTTCGACGTGACCCCGATCGGACCGGACAAGACCCTGTCGGCGATGCTGGCGGACGGCGAGATCGACGCCCTGCACACCGCGCGCACGCCCTCGACCTTCTATTCGCGCCCCGACGACGTGCGGCGGCTGTTCCCCGACTTCGTGGCGGTGGAGAAGGCCTATTTCCGGCGCACGGGCATCTTCCCGATCATGCACGTGATCGCCATCCGCCGCAGTGTCTACGAGGCCAACCGCTGGATCGCGCAGTCGCTGTTCAAGGCCTTCTGCGCCGCCCAGCAGGTCACCTACGACAATCTCGCCGTCACCTCGGCGATGACCAGCATGCTGCCGTGGCAGGTCGCGGCGGTGGAGGAAGCCCGCGCCGAGCTGGGCGCGGACTGGTGGCCCTATGGCTTCGCCCGCAACCGCGCGGTGCTCGACACCTTCCTGCGCTATCACCACGAACAGGGGCTGTCGCCGCGCCGGCTCGACCCCGAGGCGCTGTTCGCCGCCGAGACGTTCGAGGCGTTCAAGATCTGATGGCCGCTCCCCGACCCGATGACGCCGCTCCGACGGGGCCCGCACGGACCCCCTCGGGGGCGGACGACCTGCCGCCCGACCGCAGCCTGGGCTTCCAGGTGCGGCGCTGTCACCGGGCGTTCGATCGCGCGCTGAACGCCCACCTGGCCCGAGAGGGCCTCGCCAGCGGGTTCTGGTACTTCCTGCGGGCGCTGTGGCTGGAGAACGGCGCGACCCAGAGGCGCCTGGCCCAGATCAACAACGTCACCGAGCCCACCGCGGTGACGGTGCTGCGCGCCATGGACCGCCTGGGGCTGATCGAGCGCGCCCGCAACGCCGAGGACCGGCGCAAGGTGAACGTCTTCCTCACGGCGCGGGGCCGGGCGCTGAAGGGCGAACTGATGCCCCGCGCGCACCGGATCAACGAGGTCGCCGCCCGGGGCCTGTCCCCGGACGACCTGGAGACGTGCCTCAGGGTGCTGAAGACGATGTCCGAGAACCTGGCCGCCGAGACGGCCCGGATGTCGGACGAGCCGCTCAGGTGATGGCGTAGATGTAGTGCCGCACGCCGCCGGAGACCCGCTCGCCGACGCCCACCGCCAGGACCGTGTTCAGCCACGCGTAGCGCGGGTCGGGGGTCTCGAACACCGGGGCGATGTGGAGCTTGTAGCGCGACGGATCGACGGGCGGCTGCGCGGGGTCGCGGAACGCCTCGCCCACGTCTGCAGGGATCAGGCTGCGGCCCGTGTAGGCGACGTAGACGATCGCGCCGTCGTCGGTCTTCCAGACGCTGCGGGCGTCGAACGTGCCGACGGCCGCGCCGTCGGGGCCCACCGCCGACTGCGGCCAGTTGCCCCCGCCGGGCAGGATCTCGCCGCTCAGCCGCGGCCCCTCGAAGCGGCCGCCGGTGATGTAGCCGACGCGCCGGTTCGTCCACGGCGAAGGTCCGAGCGGAAGGATGTCGCCCACCTCGAAGGCGGCGCAGCACAGCGGCTCGCTTCTCAGCCGGCGATCGCCGAAACCGAACTCTGACACGGGCGTCTCCCTAGAGGACCTCGAACACTTCGTACTCGACCGAATGGCCGAGCGCCTTGCCGGACGCCACCGCGACGATGTCGTTCAGCCAGGCGTAGCGCGCGTCGCCGGTCTCGAAGACCGGCGCGGTGCGGAAGTAGAGCTGGCGGGCCTCGGCGTCGTCGGCGGGCCCGCCCTTCGCGCCGTGCGCGCGGGCGACCGCGTAGGGCCGCAGCACCCCCCTGTAGGACACGTAGATGCGCGCGCCGTCGTCGGTCTCCAGCGTGACCCTGGCGTCGAGCCGCAGCGTGCCGCCCGCGTCGATCGTGGCCCAGTCGCCGCCGCCGGGAAGCACGGTCCCGCGGAGCCGATCGCCCGCGAACTCGCCGCCCGTGACCTGGGCGATCATCCGCCGGCCGAAATAGGCCGCGCCCACGTCCTGCTGCGGCGAGGCCAGCGCGGCCCGGTACGTGCAGAGATGACGGGTTTCGAGTCGTCGCATGCGCAATCCCTTAGCATGCGAACCATTGTGCCGCAGAGCCTGGGTTCGTCCACCCCCTGCCGTGCGGAAGGCCGCGACGACCCTGTGGGTGGAGGTTATCGGCCATCCAAAATGGCCATTGCAGAACTTGGTACAATCATTTATCCAAAACTCGAACCGGCGAAGTCCGGCAAGGCGGCCGACGCTGCCTCCAGGGAGGGGATAGATGGCCAACAGGTCCCAGTTCTTCATGCTCCTGGCCGGGGTGAGCGCCGCCGCGGTCGCGACCTCGGCGATGGCGCAGGACGCCGCCGCACCGGCTGCAGGCGAAGCCGCGCTCGACGAGGTCGTCGTGACGGGCAGCCGCATCGCGCGCACCACCTTCGAGACGCCGACCCCGGTGACCGCGATCTCGGAGAAGCAGCTCGAAGCCAAGGCCGCCTCGACGGTGGTGGAACTGCTGCGCGACATCCCCGCGCTGCGCCCCAACCAGATCCAGGGCGGCGGCCGCAGCATCGGCGTCAGCAACTTCAACATGCGCGGCCTCGGCTCCAGCCGGACGCTGGTGCTGCTGGATGGTCAGCGGCTGCTGGACTCGAGCCCGGTCGGCGGCTTCGACGTCAACGTCATCCCCGCGCCCCTGATCACCCGCGTCGAGATCGTCACGGCGGGCGTGTCCTCGGTCTACGGGTCGGATGCGGTGACCGGCGTGGTCAACGTGATCCTCAACAACAAGCTCGACGGCGGCAAGGCGGACATCCAGTACGGCGTCTCCTCGCGCGGCGACTCCGAAACGGTGACGGCCAGCCTCGCGCTGGGCGGCAAGTTCCACGATGGCCGCGGTCGCGTCGTCTTCGCAGCCTCGTACCTCGACCGGCCGGACATCCTCTACCAGGGCCAGCGCGGCTGGGGCGACGACGGCGTCACGCTGGTGCCCAACGCCGCCTACACCGCCACCAACGGCCAGTTCCGCCAGTTGATCGTGCCGAACGCGCGGCTGTCGCAGATGACCAACGGCGGCGTGATCGTCACCGCGGGCCCGCTGCAGAACATCCAGTTCGGTCCGGGCGGCCAACAGAGCCTGTTCGTCCGCGGGACCAATTTCGGCACCGTCTGGATGCAGGGCGGCTCGGGCCTGCTGACTCAGCCCGACTTCGGCGTGCTGATCCCGTCGATCAAGCAGGAGAGCGCCTTCAGCCGCGTGACTTACGACGTCACCCCGGACATCGAGGCCCGGCTCGACTTCCTCGGCTCGCGGACGAAGGCCGTCTCGACCAACAACTTCAACTACAACAACGGCGACATCACCATCCGGCAGGACAACGTGTTCCTGCCCGCGAACATCCGCGCCGCGATGGTGGCCAACAACCTGGCGACGATCCGGATCGGGCGGACCAATCCCGAGACGGGGATCAACTACAACACCTCGAGAAACCATTATTATCGCGCCGGCGCCGGGCTGAAGGGCTCGTTCCTCGACGATTGGACCTGGGAACTGGGCGCGAGCTACACCTACTCGCTGGCCGAGAACACGGGCGAGTTCAACCGCAACCAGGCCAACTGGCTGCTGGCCCTGGACGCGGTCGCCGGCCCGAACGGCCAGCCGGTCTGCCGCTCGACCCTGACCAATCCGAACAACGGTTGCGCGCCCGCGAACATCTTCGGCGAGAACACGATCTCGCAGGCGGCGGTGAACTATGTGACCGGCACATCCTTCCAGCGGTCGTTCTCGCGCAGCCTGGACCTTGCCGCCAACGTCGGCGGCGAGCTGGGCGCGACCTGGGCCGGCCCGATCAAGGTCGCCGCGGGCGCCGAGTACCGCAGGGACACCGTCAACTCGAAGTCGGACCCGATCTCCAACATCAATGGCTGGCGGCAGGGCACGTTCGCCTCGTATGCCGGGCAGGTGAAGGTGTGGGAGGGCTACGGCGAGACCAGCGTCCCGCTCGCCAGGGATACGTCGTTCGCCCGGAGCATCGACCTCGACCTGGCCGGCCGCTACGTCGACTACTCCACCAGCGGTTCGACCGCGGTCTGGAAGGTGGGCCTGAACTGGGCGGTGAACACCCAGGTCCGCTTCCGCGGCGCGTACTCGAAGGACTTCCGCGCGCCGAAGATCGACGACCTCTTCTCGGCCTCGTCGCTGCGCGCCGGCACCACGGTCATCGACCGCACGACCAACCGCACGGCCAACATCAACACCCTGGCCGGCGGCAACCGAAACCTCGATCCGGAGGTGGCGCACACCTTCACGGCCGGCGTCGTGCTGCAGCCCGACTTCCTGCCGCGTCTGCAACTGTCGGCCGACGTCTTCGATATCGACCTGAAGGACGCGCTGACCGTCCCGACGGCCCAGGAAGTGGTCGACCGCTGCTTCGGCGGCGACCAGACGTTCTGCGCCGGCATCACCCGCGACGCGGCGAACACGATCACCCAGGTGCAGGTCACCGCCTTCAACTCGCAGACGCTGAAGACCCGCGGCATCGACTTCGAGGCCTCGTACCAGTTCCCGCTGGACGAGCTCGGCTCGGGCCTGTCGGGCGACGTGGGCCTGCGCACCGTCGTCACCTACGTCGACCGCCTGATCACCTCGACCGGCGCCTCGTCGGTGGATACGGCCGGCCAGTTGCAGGGCACCTTCGCGACCCCGAAGTTCCGCTCGTCGACGACGGTCAGCTACGCCAACGGGCCGCTGAATCTGCGCGCGCTGGTCAACGTGGTCGGCAAGGGCAAGTACGACAACACCTACGGCCCGCTCGATCTCGACAAGAACAACTACCCGGCGTTCGTCTACCTGGACCTGTCGGCGCAATACGACCTGACCGAGCGCGTGCAGCTCTACGCCAAGGTCGAGAACGTGTTGGACAAGGATCCGCCGCTGATCGCCAACGGGACCATCACGATCGCCGCCTCGGCCGGCTCGCAGTTCTACGACCTGCGCGGACGGTTCTTCGGCTTCGGCGCGCGATACCGCTGGTAGGCTCGGCCGGCCGCACAGAGTTGAGGGATCGAAGCGTATGAAGGTCGGGTTCGTCGGCGTCGGGATCATGGGGCGGCCCATGGCGGAGCATCTCCAGGCCGGGGGCCACGAGCTCCTGCTGGCGCAGCACCGCTCGCCGCTGCCGGCGGAGCTGCTCGAAGGAGGGGCGACGGTCTGCGGGTCGCTGCGCGAACTCGCGGCCGGGGCCGAGATCGTCGTCCTGATGCTGCCCGACACGCCCGACGTGGAGGCGGCGCTGTTCGGCGCGAACGGCGTGGCCGCGGGACTCCAGGCGGGCGCCTGCGTGATCGACATGAGTTCGATCGACCCGATCGAGACGCGGAAGTTCGCCGAGAGGATCCGCGCGCTGGGCTGCGACTACGTCGATGCGCCGGTGTCGGGCGGCGAGGTCGGCGCCAAGGCGGCCAGCCTCACCATCATGTGCGGCGCCGACGCCGCGGTGTTCGAGCGCGTTCAGCCGCTCTTCGCCCTGATGGGCAAGAACATCACGCGCGTGGGCGACGTGGGCGCGGGCCAGGTGGCCAAGGTCGCCAACCAGATCATCGTGGCGCTGAACATCGAGGCGGTGGCCGAGGCGCTGGTGTTCGCCAGCAAGGCCGGCGTCGATCCGGCCAGGGTGCGCGAGGCGTTGATGGGCGGCTTCGCGGCCTCTCGCGTTCTGGAGGTCCACGGCCAGCGGATGATCGACCGCACGTTCGCGCCGGGCTTCCGCATCGCGCTCCACCAGAAGGACCTGGGCCTGGCGCTCTCCAGCGCCCGCGCGCTCGGGATGTCGCTGCCGAACACGGCCAGCGCGCAGCAGTTGTTCAGCGCCTGCGTGGCGCGGGGCGGCGCCGACATGGATCACGCGTCGATGGTCCGGGCGCTCGAGGCGCTCGCCGACCACGAGGTCACGAGCACAGCCGGGTGAGCGCGCCGACGAACGGCCGCCACGCAACGACATCACTGGGAGGCGACATGGGCGACGAAGGCATCCAGGGCGGCGCATCACGACGGTTCGTGCTGCAGGGCCTCACGCTCACCAGCGCGGCGATCGCCGCGGGCGCGGCGGGCTCTGCCGTCGCCCAGACCGCCGCGGGGCAGAAGGGCTGGTGGGAGCGCGACTACCGGATCGTGCAGACCAACCTTCGCGAGATCGACGTGCTGGAGGATCCGCGCGTCATCGCCAGGGCCGTGAAGGACTTCGGCGGCACGGCCATCGTCTCGAACATCGGCGGCATCGTCGCCTTCTACCCCACGAAGCTCGAGCTCCAGTACAAGAACCCCTACCTCAAGACCGACTTCGTGGCGGAGATGATCAAGGCCTCGCACGACGAGGGCCTGGCCTATCTGGGCCGCTTCGACACCTCCAAGGCGCTGAAGCCCGTCTATGACGCCCATCCGGACTGGTTCGTGCTGAACCGCGACGGCCAGCCCACCGAGTTCGCCGGGACCTATCAGGCCTGCCCGAACGGTCCGTGGCTCCAGGACTATGCGCTGAAGATGCTGCGCGAGGCGCTGACGGTCTACAAGCCTGACGGCGTCTTCTTCAACGGCGTGGGCTTCGGCCAGAACGACTACGCCGGCCGCGCGCGCGGCAACTGCGTCTGCAACAACTGCAAGACCAGGTTCCGCGAGATGTACGGGCTGGAACTGCCCAAGCAGGAGGGATTCGGCGATCCGAACTGGCGCCAGTACCTGGAGTTCCAGGACCGCGTCGTCGCCGACCTCTTCAAGCGCATGCATGCGCTGGCCGACGAACTGATCCCCGGTGCGCCGATCTTCCGCCACGACGACTACGAGTATGTCGGGCGCTTCGAGCTGCAGCGGCGCGTGCGCCGCCCGGCGCCCGAGTGGCAGTACCAGGCCGGCGAGCAGGCGCGCTGGGCGATCGGCCGCAATCCCGGAAAGCCCATGTCGTCCACGTCGACGGCGCACATCGACTATCCGTGGCGCCAGGTGACCGAGACGCCCGACTATCATCTGAACCGGTTCGCCCAGCAGCTCGCCTGCGGCGCCCGCCTCGACCTCTACCTGATGGGCTCGCTGGCCGACCAGGACGACCAGACCTGGCTGCCGCCGGTCTCGGCGCTCTTCAAGTGGGAGGCCGCCAACAGCCGCCACTACGCCAGGACCACCCCGATCGGCCGTGTCGGCCTCTACGAGTCGGAAGCCACCCAGCGCTACGCGGCGGCGACCCCGTGGGCGAGCTACCGCAACGGCTCGTTCCGCGGCGCCTACTCGGCGCTCGTCGACTCGCGCCTGCCGTTCCAGTCGGTGAACGGCGAGCGGGTGGTCGAAGGCAAGACGAAGCTCTCCGACTACGACGTGATCGTGGCCTCGCACATGCTGTGCATGTCGGACGCCGAAGCCGCGGCGCTGGACGCCTGGGTGGCGAACGGCGGCCTGCTGATCGCGACGGGGATGACCGCCGGCTTCGACGGCGCCGGTCGCCCGCGGGCCACCACGGCGCTGGCCTCGCTGCCGATCGAGGCTTACGGCGAGCCGCAGAAGGCGGAGGGCTGGTCGCTGGATCCGACCAAGGGTCCGCTGCGCTTCAGCGCCAATCGCGTCCCCGTCGATGCGCTCTACTTCGGCGGACGCCTGCGGCCGGGGACCACCGACCTCGTCCCGTTCGCGCCCGACGAGCGCTGGGGCCCGCCCGAGTTCAGCTACGCCATCCCCGGCGACACGCCGCGCAAGATTCCCGGCGTCGCCGTGCGCGCGCACGGCAAGGGTCATGCGGTGCATATCCCCTGGCTGAACGAGTGGCAGTACTACCGTGACGGTCTGCCGATGCATCAGCAGCTCATCGCCGCGCTCGCCGCCAGGTACGCCCCGGCGTCGCGCTGGGCCCTGACCGGCGACGGCCCGCTCGAACTGAACGCGCTGCGCACGGGCGACGGCGGCACGCTGCTGCACGTGATCAACTACGCGGGCCAGCGCAACGGTCGCTACGACATGCCGCCGAAGCTGCACGGCCTGCGCCTGGGGGTCCAGGGGGCGGGAGCGGGCGCCAGGGCCCTGGTCGGCGGCCAGGCGCTGAAGGGCGTCGCGAAGGATGGACGGACCTGGTTCGACCTGCCGCCGGTGGGTGCGTTCGAGGCCGTGCTGATCCCGGCCTGACGGCGCGCTGGCCAGCCGTCATGACCGGACGCCAGAATGGCCAGGGCGGCCCCCGGCTGTATCGTCGCCGGCCGCTCGGGCTATATGATCAATCTCCTGTCTTGGGCGGGGACGAATGAATACCCAAACCATCAGGCCGGCGAAGCTGGCGGACGCGATCGCCGAGCACATCCAGCAGATGATCCTGGAAGGTTCGCTGCGGCCCGGCGAGCGGTTGCTGTCCGAGCGCGAGCTGTCGACCAAGCTGGACGTATCGCGCCCGTCGCTGCGCGAGGCGCTCGACAAGCTGATCGACCTGGGCCTGCTCACCACCAACGCCCAGGGCGTGGCCTATGTCAGCGACAGCGTCGGCCGCTCGCTGCGGGATCCGCTTGTGCTCCTGATGGACACGCCCGAGGCGCGGATCGACTGCCTTGAACTGCGTTCCGTGGTCGAGGCGGCGGCGGCGTCGCTGGCGGCGGAGCGGGCGTCCGAGGTCGACCGCGAGGCGATCAGCCGGTGCTTCGAGGCGATGGTCGCCGCGCACGACGAGCAGGACGTGGACAGCATCGCCAAGGCCGACGCGGAGTTCCACTTCGCGATCTACGAAGCCAGCCACAACATCATGATGCTCCACTTCATGCGGAGCCTCGAGAGCATCCTGCGCTCGAACGTCTACCTGAACCGCAAGAACCTCTACGAGCATCGCAACCAGAAGGACTCCCAGCTCCAGGAGCACCGCGCGATCTACGAAGCGATCATGGCGCGCGATCCCGTGCAGGCCGGCGAGGCCGCCCGCCTGCACATGACCGCCGCGATGCAGACCCAGCGCGAGATCTACGAGGCCGAGCGTCGGCTCGAGGCCTCCATCCGCCGGCTGGCCCGCAACGATCTGGTGGCGCCGCGCAAGAGCCGTTCGGCGGCCGAATAGCGACCGCCCGAGCCTGGCGGCGCACGGGCCGGCGATCCCGCAGCAGGGAAGGGAAGCTCATGGACTCGTCATCCCCGATCGTCGGGCGCCGAGGTGTCTTCGGTCTCATGTCGGCCCTGGCCGCGCTGGCGACGCCGGCCGCCGCCGCGCCGGTCGCCCCGGCGGCCGCCGCGATCAGCCTGCACGGCCGCCCGCTCCGGGTGGTCGACATGACCCACGAACTGACCGACGACTTCAACCTCAGCCCGCCGCGCACGCGCATCGCCATGCAGGCGATCGACGGCTCGGGCGTGGCGGTCGGCATGAAGCTCAACCTGCTCTCGCTGGTCGAACACACCGGCACCCACATCGACGCCCCGCGCCACTTCGGCGATACGGGCCGCAGCCTGGGCGAGATCCCGGTCGGCGACCTGGTCGTTCCGCTCGCGATCCTGGACCTGAAGGGCAAGGCGCGGGCCGATCGCAACGCTGGCGTGACGCCGGACGACATCGCCGCCTGGGAGCGCCGGCACGGTCGGCTCCCCGCGGGCTGCTGCGTCGCGCTGAACTCGGGGTGGGACCCGATCGCGGAACGCCGGCGTTCGGCCACGCATCTCGGCCGAGCCCTTCGAGCTGCCTGCCGGTCCTGTCGCCATCGCCCTCGGCGCCGAGATCCGCCACCAGTCGCTGAGCCAGACCAGCAACAGCAACCCGGCCCTTCCGGTCGATTTCACCGGCGTTCGCGGCGTGAACACGACGAACCGCTTCGCCGGCGTGAACATCGGCGTCGCCGACGGCGAATACACCGTGAAGGAGGTCTACGGCGAAGTCGCGGTGCCGGTGCTGAAGGACAGCGCGGTCGGCGACCTCGATCTGAACGGCGCGGCTCGCTATACCCACTACAGCACCTCGGGCGCGGTCACGACCTGGAAGGTCGGCGGCAGCTACAAGCCCGTGCCCGACCTGCGGATCCGCGGCACGCTCTCGCGGGATATCCGCGCGCCCTCGCTGTTCGAGCTGTTCGCGGGCAAGCAGCAG
>NZ_JAEUMO010000137.1 GCF_016793285.1 Phenylobacterium sp. | reverse complement strand
GGCCTCGACGCCTACGATCTCGACCTGCGCGCCTACTTCGGGCGGCCGAGGGACCTCCTGGCCGAGCTGGAGCGGACCCGCCTCGTCTGGGCGGTGGGCGGCAACGCCTTCCTGCTGCGCCGCGCCATGCGCCAGAGCGGGTTCGACGCGCTCGCGCCCGGCCTGATCTGGGCCGAGCGCCTGGTCTACGGCGGCTGGAGCGCCGGCGCCTGCGTGGCCGCGCCGAGCCTGCGCGGACTGGAGCTGATGGACGATCCCGCGGTCCAGGCCGACGGCTACGATCCGGAGCCCGTGTGGGAGGGGCTGGGCCTGATCGACGCCGCCATCGTCCCGCACTACCGCTCGGACCACGCCGAGGCCGAGGCGGCCGAACGCGCCGCAGCCTTCATGGCGGCGCGTGGAATCCCGCACCGCACGCTGCGCGACGGCGACGTCCTGATCCAGAACGGCGAAACCCTGGAGCTGCACGCCGGGCGCACTTGACGGGTCCTGCGTCGCCACGGTCTGTCAGCGGTCGCACGAAACGGGAGCACGCCATGCGGACGCGGAAGATCGGTCAGTTCGAGGTCTCGGCCATCGGCCTGGGCTGCATGAGCCTCAGCCACGCCTACGGCAGCCCGCCGCCGCGCGACCGGGCCGAACAGGTGCTGCTGGGCGCGCTCGACGCGGGCTACACCTTCTTCGACACCGCCGCCGTCTACGGCCTCGGCCACAACGAGACGCTGGTGGGCGAGGTGCTGGGCCCGCACCGCGCGAAGTTCACCCTGGCGTCGAAGTGCGGCATCACCGACGCCACCGGCACGCAGCGCGGTCTCGACGGCCGGCCGGAGACCATCAAGGCGCTCTGCGACGTCTCGCTGCGCCGGCTGAACACCGACGTCATCGACCTCTACTACCTGCACCGCTGGGACCAGCGCGTGCCGATCGAGGAGAGCGTCGGCGCCTTGGCCGATCTCGTAGCGGCCGGCAAGATCCGCTCGATCGGCCTCTCGGAGGTCTCCGCGCCGACCCTGCGTCGCGCCCACGCCACGCATCCGATCGCCGCCCTGCAGACCGAGTACTCGCCCTGGAGCCGCAACGCCGAGATCGCCGTGCTGGACGCATGTCGCGAACTGGGCGTGGCCTTCGTCGCCTTCTCGCCGGTCGGCCGCGGCTTCCTGGCGGGCGAGAGCCACGACCCGGCGAAGCTGGAAGACGGCGACTTCCGCAAGAACATGCCGCGCTGGCAGGCGGAGAACCTGGAGGCGAACCTCGCCCTCTACGCCCGCTTCAAGGCCATCGCGGACGACGCAGGCTGCACGACCGCGCAGCTCTGTCTCGCGTGGCTGCTGGCGAAGGACCCGATCATCGTGCCGATCCCGGGGACGACCAACCCCGGCCACATGCGCGAGGACGCCGCCGCGGCCGGGCTCACGCTGTCGCCCGAACTGATCGCCCGGGTCGACGCGACGGTGAACGGCGAGACGGTGTCCGGCTCGCGCTACCCGCCCGCGCTCCAGGCCTCGGTCGAGACCGAACGGATGGCGGGCGAGTAGTCAGATCCGCCGTTCCAGGCCCGCCCAGAACGGCTCGCGCAGCTTGCGCTTGAAGATCTTGCCGGAGTCCTCGCGCGGCAGGTCGGCGGCCAGGTCCACGCGCCTGGGCACCTTATAGCCCGCCGTGCGCTCGCGCAGGTAGGTCTTCACGGCCGCCTCGTCGATGCCCGAATCCGCCGCCGGCTGCACGACGGCGCAGACCGCCTCGCCGTACTCCTCGTCGGGGATGCCGAAGACCGCGCAGTCGACCACGCCGGGCATCTTCAGCAGCTCGGCCTCGATCTCGGCCGGATAGATGTTCACCCCGCCCGAGATGATCATGTCCTTGGCCCGGTCGCACAGGTAGAGGAAGCCGTCCTTGTCGAAGTAGCCGATGTCGCCCGGCGCGATCAGGCCGGCCTTCTCGCTGTCGGCCCGCTTCTGGTCGTCGCCGTGGTAGGTGAAGTCGTTGATGAAGCGGTTCTTCGAGACCACCTCGCCGACCTCGCCCTGGGGCACGTCGTTCCCGTCCTTGTCGATGATGCGGACGTCGGCCTCGGGGATGGGCTTGCCGACCGTGCCGGGGTGCGCCAGCCACTCTTCGGAATTGCAGGAGACCACAATCCCGACCTCGGTCGCGCCGTAGTATTCCTCGATCACCGGGCCCCACCACTCGATCATCTCGCGCTTGATCGGCGGCGGGCAGGGTGCGGCGGCGTGGACCACGAACTTCAGCGAGCTGAGGTCGTACTTCCGCTTCACGTCCTCGGGCAGCTTCAAGAGCCGGTGGAACATGATCGGCACCATGTGCAGGTGCGTGACCTTGTGCGCCTCGATGAGTTGCAGCAGTTCCTCGGGGTCGAACCGCGGCTGCAGGATCGCCGTGCCGCCGGCGCGCACGGCGAAGAGGCCGTAGGCGTTGGGCGCGGAGTGGTACATCGGTCCCGTGACGACGGTGACCACGTCGCTGGGCGCGCCGAAGCCCACGAAGCCGAAGCCGCGCATCAGCACGCGACCGTAGGCCTCCACCTGCTCCGGCGTCGGCGGGTGGCGGCGCACGCCCTTCGGCCGACCCGTCGTGCCGGACGTGTAGATCACCGTCCCGCCGCCGGTGGAGGGCTCGCCCGTGTAGGGCTCGAAGCCCGAGAGCCACTCCGACCAGTCCAGCATCCCGGGCGGCGTCGCGGCCGGCGTGATGCCGTAGCCTTCGGCGATCTCGGGCGGCGTCGGCACGACCAGCACCGGCACGCCCGGCGGCAGCGCCGAGCGGATCGGCTCGATCAGGTCGGCGTGGATGACGATGGCCTTCGCGCCCGAGTTCTCGAACAGGTAGGCCGCCTCGTCGGGCGTGTAGTGCCAGTTCACCGGCGTCGCGTAGACGCCCAGCAGGCCGGCCGCCGTGCTGGCCTCGATGAACGGGAAGTCGTTGCGCAGGTAGAGAGCGATCAGGTCGCCGGCGCCGATGCCCAGGCTCTTGAGGCCGGTGGCCGCCCGCGCGGCGCGGGCCTGCATGTCGGAGAGGTCCTGGCGGCGCCGGCCGCTGATGAGTTCGCCCATCGCCCGCCTCCTACTTCAGCGCCGCGGGGAACTTCGGCAGGGCGTCGAAGTCCTCGGCCACGTGCTCGCGCACCACGCGGGCCCGGGTCCTGGCCGCCAGCGCCTCGGTCAGCTCGTAGCTCCTCAGCGTCTGCGCCCGGTCGGTGTTGAACCGCGGCACCTTCCTGCCCGCGCGGCTCTCGGCGATGTGCCAGAGGTCGCCGGTCAGCAGCACCGTGCCGCTCTTCAGCTTGAGTTCGAGGATCGTGTGCCCGGGCGTGTGGCCGGGCGCCCGGTGGATTACGACCCGCCTGTCGCCGAAGACGTCGTAGCTCGGGCCCTCGACCACGATGGTCCTGGCGGTCTCGAGCGCCGAGTAGGCGGCGAACTGGGCTCCGGCGGCGCGCGACTGCGGCCGGAAGGCGTAGGCCTTCTCGTCGGGGTCGACGATCC
>NZ_JAEUMO010000097.1 GCF_016793285.1 Phenylobacterium sp. | reverse complement strand
GCTGGACCCGAACGACCCGTCGCGCGACCGCATCGGGGCCTTCGCTTACGCCGGCGGCATCTCGATCACCTCGCGCCAGACGAGCCGCCTGCACGGCATGTCCGACCTGAAGGTCACCGCCGGCGGCCACCTGCTGGCGATGGGTGACCAGTCCGACATGCTGGAGGCGCGGATCGTCCTGGACGGGGCCGGACGGCTGACGGGTCTCACCGCCGCCACGCTGATCTCGCTCAAGGCCCCGGATGGCGTCGACCTCTTCGCCGGCGGCGCGCGCGAGTACGATTCCGAAGGCGTGGCGCGGCTGGCGGGCGGCGAGTTGATCGTGAGCTTCGAACAGCACGACCGCATCCTGGTCTTCCCCAAGGGCGCAGGCCTGCCCCGCGAGGCGCCCAAGCCCGATATCCGCTACACCAACAACAAGGGCATGGAGGCGCTGGTCGCGGCGCCCGACGTGGCGGCGGACGCCTATCGCGTCGGCCTGGAGGACAGCGGCCACACCTATCTCTGCCGCCTGTCGAGCGCCTGCGCCCGCGACCGCGACCTGCCGCTGGACGGGTCCGAACTCGTGGCCATGGACAACGTGCCGGGCGGCGGCCTCGCCTATCTGCTGCGCTCGTTCTCGCCGCTGCGGGGCAACGTGGTGAAGCTGAGGGTGCTGGACCGCGCCGGCCGCCTGGTCGACCAGATGGAGATCGCCCGGCCGCTGACGGTGGACAACCTGGAGGGGCTGGCGGCCGTCGCGCGGCCCGACGGGGCCATCCGCTTCTACCTGATCGCCGACGACAACTTCGGGTTCTACGAGGGCAGGCCCACCGGCCAGCGGACGCTGCTGATGGCGTTCGACTGGCGGCCGCGGGCGAGGCGGTAGCGACCGACGCGCCTGCCTGGCCTGTCGCCGACGGGAGAGCAGGAAAGCAAAAGGGCCGCTGTTTCCAGCGGCCCCTTTCGGAAGCGACGAAACGGGCCGGGCGCTCAGGCCGCGGCGGTTTCCGCGAGCTTGGCCTTCACCTGGCGCTTGATCTTCAGCGCGCGGGCCGAGAGCACCTCGTCCTTGGCCTTCAGGAGCACCGCATCGAGGCCGCCCTTGAAGTCGAGCGTGCGGAGCGCCGCGTTGGTCATGCGCAGGCTGAAGGTCTGGCCGAGCGCATCGGACTGGACCTTGATCGCGACCAGGTTCGGCATGAACCGGCGCTTGGTCTTGATGTTCGAGTGGCTGACGTTGTGGCCGACCATCGGGCCGACACCCGTGAGCTCGCAGCGACGCGACATGACGAAGAACCCTAGCCAGAAATAGAATTGCGGCGGACGTTCCCATCCGCGCGAAGAGCGGGCGATTTAGAGGAAGGGCCCGCCCGCGTCAAGGCGACCCGGCCCGCAACGCCCCGCGGCATCGCGCCGGCGCCCCCGGCGGGGCGGCTTCGTTGTGGCCGCGGGCGACTCGACTACAATATCTCGTAGGGAACAGAAGCTGAATCGCCGCGAGTCAGCGATTCGGTCGCGATTCGTTTCGCCCCCGTTCCGACTCTCCCGACAGGTTCATCGCGCGGCGCCGAGGGGGGCGTCGCCGAGGAGGGGCGGCCGGGAATCAGTCCGCCGCGACGAGCGTGGCGTGGGGCGCGCGGCCCTCCGGCGGCCGGTAGCCGGCCACGATCACCCTGGCGGCGTCGATGCGCTCGCCCGCCTGGTCGATGATCTCCAGATGCACGTGGTCGGTCATGCCGCCGGGGTATTTCCGCTGCAGGCTGTGGGCCGTGCCGATCGGCCGGCCGATGGCGACCGCGTCGCCGATCCGGACCTTCGGGTTCACGTAGAAGACCCGGGCCGCATAGCGCAGCGCCGGATTGGTGATCTCGACGAACCGGAGCGTCTGGTCGCCTGCGTAGGCGTAGCCGATCTTGCTGACGTAGCCCGAGATCGGCGCCGCGACGACCTGGCCGGCCCTGGCCGTGAAGTCCACGCCCTCGTGGCGGCGCGAGCCGCCGTCCCGCCGCGCGCCGAACTCGCCCTCGCCGTAGGCGTCGTGGCCGCGGGCCTCCTGGCCGGTGGGGTTGCAGAAGTCGCCGCGGCCGTCGCCGTCGACGTCCTTGCCCTGCCAGACCAGCTCGAGCCGGACGGGCTCGTCCCCGGCCCGTTGCGCGACCGCGGCCACCGCCTTCTCCACCATGGTGGCGCGGACCTGCGGCTGGCTCAGCGGACTCGCCGCCGCGGTGCCCGCGGCGACCATGCCGGCGACGGCGAGGACCAGCACAGGCCGGTTCTCGGCCAGCTCACGGAGACGCGCACGAACGCCCGACAACGCCATCAGGACCCTTACTCAAAGATGCGCCGTCGCCGGACAGGTCGCCGGCTTCGAGGCGGATTGACTGAGGCGCCGCGAAGAATTGGGGGAACGCGGCGAGCGGTGGGGTCCTGACGCCGGACCGGGGCGGAAAATAGGCGCCGGCGCCGAATTCGCCATGCGACCGATCGCGCCGGCCGCGATTGCGCGGGCTGACGCCCTGTACTAATAACTGACTGGTCAGTTATTTTCAGGCATGACGAGGATGGACGCAGGCGAACCCAAGTTCCGGCGGCGCAAGGCCGACCGCCCCGGCGAGATCGTCGAGGCGGCGCTGGAGGTGTTCGCCGAGAAGGGCTTCGCCGCGGCGAGGCTGGACGAGATCGCGCGGCGCGCGGGGGTCTCGAAGGGCGCGGTCTACCTCTACTTCGAGACCAAGGAGGACATCTTCCGCGCCGTGGTGACCCGGGCGATCAGCCCGAACATCGCCGCGGTGCAGGCGATGGCGGCCGCGCACCCCGGCCCGATCTCCGAGCTGATCGGCGGCGTGGCCAAGGTGGTGGCGGAGGTGATCGCCGGGACGCTGATCGGCAGCGTGGCGAAGATGGTGATCGCCGAGGCGGGCAACTTCCCGGAGATCGCGCGGGTCTGGCACGACGAACTGGTGGCCCAGGCGCTGGCGGCGATGAGCACGGCGATCGAGGCCGCCCAGGCGCGCGGCGAGGTCAGGCCCGGCGACCCGCGCACCTATGCGATCCAACTGGTCGCCCCCCTGCTGATGACCGTCCTCTGGCGCGAGACCTTCGTGCCGGTGGGCGCGCGACCGTTCGACACCGCCGCCGTCGCGGCCCAGCACGTCGAGACGCTGCTGAACGGCATGCTCACGCAAGGAGCCCGCGCATGAACAACCGCCAGCGCATCCTCGTGGCCGGGCTGATCCTGACCGGCGTCGCGATCGTGGGCCTGCTCGTCGGCATCCCGCGGTTCAGGCAACCCGCGACGCTCTCGGGCTACGTCGAGGGCGAGCCGCTCTACATCGCCGCCCCCGTGGCCGGGACGGTGCGCGTCGTCAACGTGCGCCGCGGGCAGGAGGTGGCGGCCGGCCAGCCACTGTTCGTGGTGGACCCGGCGCAGGTGAGGAGCGCCTACGACCAGGCCGCCGCCGAGGCCGAGGCCGCCCGCGCCCAGGCCGTCGACGCGCGCAAGGGCCAGCGTCCCGCCGAGCTCGCGGTGTTCGAGGCCAACATCGCCGCCGCCGAGGCCCGCGCCCGCGACGCGCAGGCGGACCTGCGCCGCGTCGCGCCGCTGGTGCGCCAGGGCTGGTACGCCCCCGCCCGGCTGGACGACGCCAGGGCCGCCGCCGACGCCGCCGACGCCCAGGTCCGCGCGGCGAGGAAGCAGCGCGACGCCGCCGCGCTGGGCGCCCGCGAGGATCAGGTCCGCGCCGCCGACGCCCGCGTCGAGCAGGCGCAGGCGGCCGTGGCCGGCGCCGGGGCCCGGCTGGCCGAGGTCGCGCCCGGAGCGCCGAAGAAGGCCCGCGTCGAAGACGTGTTCTTCCATGCCGGCGAATGGGCGCCGGCCAACCAGCCGATCCTCAGCCTGCTGCCCGACGAGCGGATCAAGCTGCGGTTCTTCGTGCCCGAACGGTCGCTGTCGGCCTACCGCGTCGGCCGCACCGTGAGGTTCGCCTGCGACGGCTGCGCGAGGGGGCTGTCGGCGCAGATCGAGTTCGTGAGCCCGCGCCCCGAGTTCACCCCGCCGGTGATCTACAGCCGCGACGCCCGCGACCGCCTCGTCTACCTCGTCGAAGCCCGCCCCTCGACGCGCCTCAACCCCGGCCAGCCGGTGGACGTCGAACCCCTTGGGGAGCCGCTGTCGTGACGCTCGCCATCGACGTCCATGGGCTGAACAAGACCTTCGGCGACAAGCACGTCGTCGACGACGTGACGATCCAGGTCGAGGAGGGCCGGATCTGCGGGTTCCTGGGGCCCAACGGGTCGGGGAAGACCACGACGCTGCGGATGCTCTGCGGGCTGCTCACGCCCGACAGCGGCTCGGGCCAGGCGCTCGGCTTCGACATCATCCGCCAGGCCGACGAGGTGAAGCTGCGCACGGGCTACATGACGCAGAAGTTCTCGCTCTACGAGGACCTGACCATCGCCGAGAACCTGGAGTTCACGGCCCGCGTCTACGGCCTCGACCGCCGGCGCGAGCGGGTGGACGCGGCGCTGGAGCGGCTGGGCCTCACCTCGCGGCGCGGGCAGCTCGCCGGCACGCTCTCGGGCGGCTGGAAACAGCGGCTGGCGCTGGCGACCGCGACCCTGCACGAACCCCGGCTGCTGCTGCTGGACGAGCCCACCGCCGGCGTCGACCCGAAGGCGCGGCGCACCTTCTGGGACGAGATCCACGCGCTCGCCGCCGAGGGGCTGACGGTGCTGGTCTCCACCCACTACATGGACGAGGCCGAGCGGTGCCATGAGATCGCCTACATCAGCTACGGCCGCCTGATCGCCCGCGGCACGGCCGAGGAGGTGATCGCCGCCTCGGGGCTGATCACCTTCCACGGCGAGGGGCCCGACGCCGACAAGCTGGCGCACGAGCTGGCCGGCCGGCCGGGCGTCGAGACCGCCGCGGCGTTCGGCCAGGCCATCCACGTCAGCGGCACGGACCGAGCGGCGCTGGAGGCGGCGATCCAGCCCTATCGCGGCCGCGGCTACGCCTGGACCGAAGCGCACCCGACGCTGGAGGACGTGTTCATCCAACTGATGGACGCCAGCCAGGACAACATCCGATGACGCGCTCTCTGAGCCGGGCGTGGGTTCGATGACGGGCCTCAACTGGAACCGGGTGCTGGCGGTCCTGATCAAGGAATTCAAGCAGCTCACGCGGGACCGCATCACCTACGCGATGATGCTGGCGATCCCGGTGGTGCAGCTCACCCTCTTCGGCTACGCGATCAACACCGAGCCCCGCCACCTGCCGACCGCCGTGCTGATGCAGGAGGACAGCCGCTACGCCCGCTCGATCACCGCGGCGCTGAAGAACTCGAACTACTTCGACTTCGTGGCCCAGGCCCGGTCGCCGTCCGAACTGGACCGGCTGCTGCGGACCGGGGATGCCCAGTTCGCGGTGACCGTGCCCGGCGACTTCAGCCGCCGCGTGGCGCGGGGCGACAAGGCGCAGGTGCTGGTCGAGGCCGACGCCACCGACCCCTCGGCGACGGGCGGCGCGCTCGCGGCGCTGGCCGCCCTCCCCGACCAGGCGCTCAGCCACGACCTCGCCGGCGCGCTCGCGGCCCGCGGCCCGTCGCCCGCCCCGTTCGAGGTGGTCGTCCATCGCCGCTACAACCCGGAGGCCATCACCTCTTACAACATCGTGCCCGGCCTGCTCGGCATCATCCTCAGCCTCACGCTGGTGATGATGACGGCGCTCAGCGTCACCCGCGAGACCGAGCGCGGGACGATGGAGACGCTGCTCTCCACCCCGCTGGAGCCGCTGGAGGTGATGATCGGCAAGCTCGCGCCCTACGTCATGGTGGGGCTGGTGCAGACGGCGATCATCCTGGCGATGGCGGCGGTCCTGTTCCACGTCCCCATGGGCGGCGGCTGGATCGGCCTTTCGCTGGGCGTGGCGCTCTTCATCACCGGCTCGCTGGCGCTGGGCTTCCTCATCTCGACCCTGGCGCGCTCGCAGCTCCAGGCGATGCAGATGAGCTTCTTCTACATCCTGCCGTCGATCCTGCTGTCGGGCTTCATGTTCCCGTTCCGCGGCATGCCGGCCTGGGCCCAGTGGATCGGGGAGGCGATCCCGGTGACCCACTTCCTGCGCGTGGTCCGCGGCTCCCTGCTGAAGAGCCAGGGCCTGGGCGACCAGTGGCGCGAACTGCTCGCGCTCGTGGCCTTCGTCTGCATCGTCACCGCGCTCGCCATGGCCCGCTACCGGCGGACGCTGGACTAGGGCCGGCTTCCCCGCCAGCTTCGGCGCCTCGAGCGTTCGCGGAGTCGTCATGAAGCGTTGGGCAGTCGCGGTGGTGGCCGCATCGATGGCCGGTCAGGCTCAGGGGGCCGAGACCCCGGTGCTGCCGCTCAGCCAGACGGAGGCGGCGCATCCGGCGATGCCGCAAATCCTGACGCTGCGCGACCGGGCCAGGGTCACCGACGCGATCCTGGCCGAGCGGCTGGACCTCGTCGTCCCGAAGCTGATGCGCAACCAGGGCGTCGACATGTGGGTGCTGGTGGCGCGCGAGTACCTGGAGGACCCGGTCGTCGCGACCATGCTGAACGCCGAGAGCCTGCGGGCCCGGCGGCGCACGATCCTGGTGTTCTACGATCCCGGCGCGGGCAAGCCGATCGAGCGGCTGACCGTGAGCCGCTATGGCCTGGGCGGCCTCTTCCGGCCGGTCTGGGACCCGGACAGGCAACCCGACCAGTGGAAGGCGCTGGCCGAGGTCATCGCCGCGCGCAACCCGAAGACCATCGCGGTCAACGTCTCGGGGCGCAGCGCCTTCGGCGACGGCCTGACCCACAGCCAGTACACCGAGATGGTCGCCGCCCTCAGCCCGGCGCTGAAGGCCAGGGTCACGCCCAACGACACGCTCGCGATCGGCTGGCTGGAGACACGCTCGCCGACCGAGATGAAGCTCTACCCGGGCATCGTGCGGCTGGCGCACGCGATCCTGGCCGAGGGGCTTTCGGCGGAGACGATCAAGCCGGGCGTGACGACGACGGCGGACGTCCAATGGATGCTGCGCGAGCGGATGGCGCGGCTGGGCGTCGACACCTGGTTCCACCCCTCCATCGGCGTGCATCGCCAGGGGACGAAGGACCTGCTGGAAGGCGACACCGTCATCCAGAAGGGCGACCTCGTCTGGAGCGACTTCGGCATCACCTACCTGCGCCTCAACACCGACACCCAGCATCTCGCCTATGTGCTGAAGGACGGCGAGACCGACGCGCCGGCGGGCCTCAGGGCCGGGCTGAAGGCGGCCAACGACATCCAGGACGCGCTGACATCGTCGTTCAAGGTCGGGCTGAGCGGCAACCAGGTGCTGGCCGAAGCGCGCAGGAAGGCGATCGCCCAGGGGCTGAAGCCGTCGATCTACTCGCACCCGCTGGGCTACCACGGCCACGCGGCGGGCCCGGCGATCGGCTTCTGGGACAACCAGAACGCCGACCCCCGCGGCGACTTCCCGATCCATGCGCCGACCACCTGGTCGATCGAGCTGTCGGCCTTCGCGCCCGTGCCGGAATGGGGCGGCCAGGAGGTGCAATTCCGCACCGAGGAGGACGCCTACTTCGACGGCCAGAGCGTGCGCTACCTGGACGGGCGGCGGACCGAACTCATCCTCATCGGGCCGAAGTAGCGGCAGGATTCGACAAGCCGTCACAAGGGGCTAGTCTAGATCGTCCCTCCGACGCTCTGGGACGACCTCTGCGCACATGACCGCCTCCGTTCCTCCGGCCGTAGCTGGCGAGATGCGCCGACTGCTCGCCCATGCGCATGCGCCCTACTCCGGCGTGCAGGTGGCGGCCGCCGTGGAGGACGAGCAGGGCGCGATCCACTACGGCGTGAACGTCGAGAACGCCGCCTACCCGCAGGGCAACTGCGCCGAGACCAGCGCCATCGCCGCCATGGTGACCAGCGGAGCGCGCGCGATCCGCCGCGTCTGGGTCACCTCGTCCCTGCCCGGCCTGATCTGGCCCTGCGGCGGTTGCCGGCAGAAGATCTGGGAGTTCTCCGCGCCCGGCTGCGAGGTGGTGAGCGTCGGGGATGACGGCGCGGCGGAGAGCCACACCATCGAGGCGCTGCTGCCGCTGGGGTTCCGGCTGGAGCCGAGAGGCTAGTCGAACGCGCCGGGGTCCGCCTTAGGCTCGCCCCTCGGGCCCTTCGCGCGGGCGGGATTGGCCCACACGCCGGTCAGGATCAGGATCGCACCGATCGGCAGCGTGAAGCTTGCGATCCACGGCGTCAGGCCTTCAGGGGCCGCCGACGTCACGCCGGCGCCGATCAGCTGGATGCTCAGCCAGTTCACCGCGACCGCGCCCGTCGTCCAGTTCATCTGCAGCGTGATCGCCCCGGCGAAGGCGAGGATGCCCCAGAGCCACTTGCGGCGCAGGCCCTTGCGCCGGATGACCTTCACCAGCGCGGCGATCATCAGTAGCGGCGCAGCGACGGTGGCCGCCAGGAACGCGTAGTGGCCCGCCCCCTTGCCCTCGAACGTGAAGGCGTTGGCGGCCAGGTCGGCCGGCGCGAGGATCTGAACGTGGAAACCCTGGACCCGCCACGGCTGGGCGTCGGAGGGACGAGTCATGCGGCCGACGACAACCGCCTTGTGCGCCTTGAAGACATAGAGGTCGGTCACGTTGAGCGTCTGGCCCGAGTTCATCATCGAGACCTGATTTCGCCCCACGAACTTGGTCTCCAGCGGCGCGTCGTTCGGCAGCGCCGCGCGCAGGCGGGCAAAGTCCGCCTCGACCGTGGGGGTGAACAGTTCGGGCGCGGCGAGCCCGCGGATCCTGCTCATGTTGCCGGTGTGAACCGCATCATAGAACGCGCGCAGGGTCGGGTCCGGCTTGCCGAACCCCTGGCAGGCGGCCAGCGCCACGCCCAGCACGACCATCACGATCCAGCGCCGCCAGCCCATCTACGCCCCCCGTCCTGCGTGGACAGCTAAGCCTGCTTTCGGCCGCCACGCCAGTTCAGGCGCCCTCGGCCTGATCTGGCCCTGCGGCGGTTGCCGGCAGAATGTCAGGGAGTTCTCCGCGCCCGGCTGCGAGGTGGTGAGCGTCGGGGATGACGGCATGGTCGAGGCGCATACGATCGAGACGCTCCTGCCGCTGGGGTTCCGGCTGGAGCGGTAGTCCTGCGCTTCAACGCCCCCTGAACGTCGTGGCCGGGCCTGTCCCGGCCATCCATGAACACTGATCGTGGGAGAAGAGCCGGAGCGTCACGGCCGAGCCATGTTCGTGGGCGACGCCGCGTCTGGATGGCCGGGACAGGCCCGGCCATGACGTTCCCAGAGGGGTCGGTAGAGTGAGACCCTAGGCCTTCGCAGCCGCCACGTAGCGGTCGATCACCGTCTCCAGCACCGAGAGCGGCGTGCCGCCGGTGGTGACGATGGCGTCGTCGAAGTCGCGCAGGTCGAACTTGGGGCCCAGCGCCGCCTTCGCCTTTTCGCGGAGGCGGACGATCTCGTTGTGGCCGGTCTTGTAGGCGCAGGCCTGGCCGGGGCTGGCGCAATAGCGGTCGATCTCGGACGTAGCGGCGTTGACCGAGCGGCCGGTGGCCCCGGCCAGCGTCGCGATCGCCTTCTCGCGGGTCCAGCGCAGGTCGTTCAGGCCCGTGTCGACCACCAGGCGCGCGGCGCGGAAGCGCAGCGCCTGCAGGTAGCCGAGGCGGCCCATCGGGTCGTCGTCGTAGAGGCCGGCCTCGTCGGCGAGCTGCTCGGAATAGAGCGCCCAGCCCTCGATGAAGGCGCCGAAGTTCATCAGCGAGGCGATGGTGTGGATCTCGCCCGAGCGCTCGGCGAGATAGGCGCCCTGCCAGGCGTGGCCGGGCAGCGCCTCGTGCATCGAGAGGCTGGCCAGGGTGTACTTCGGCCAGTTGTCGATGTTCTTGAGGTTCACGTAGTAGATCGCCGGGCGCGAGCCATCGAGGGCGGCGAAGTTCATGTAGCCGAGGCCGGCGCCGTCCTGGATCTCCTTCGGCACGGCGCGCACCTCGACCGGCGCCTTCAGCCCCAGCTTCGAGATCTTCGGCAGGTAGGGCCGGATCGCGGCGATGCGGCCCTCGATATAGGCGATGACCTGGCGGCGGCCGTCCTCGGTGTCGGGGAACAGGAACTTCGGATCGCGGGTGAGCGCGCTCATGCGCTCGCCGACGGTCCCCTGGGTGTAGCCCTGCCCCTTCAGGATCGCGTCCATGCGCGCGTCGATCTCGGCGCCCTGGTCGAGGCCGGTCCTGTGGATCTCGGCCGGGGTGCGGGCCGTGGTCGTGTTGTACTTCAGGCTCCAGCGATAGTAGTCGGCGCCGTCCGGGAACTTCCAGCAGCCGGCGTCCGAGGTGGCGCGCGCCGCCTGCGCCTTCAGCACCGCGATCTGCCGCTCCAGAGCCGGGTAGACCTTCTCGGCGACGATGGCCGTAGCGCGGGCCGACCAGTCGCCGTCGATCCCCTTGGCCCTGGCGCGGTCGGCGAGCGAGCCCACCAGGCGGGTGGCGGCGGCGTCCTGGGCGCGGAGCTTGTTCTCCACCTGCAGGGTCGTGGCGAGCAGGAAGTCCGGCAGCACCACGCCCTTGCCCGCGGCGTCCTTGATGCGGTCGCTCTCCTGGTCGAGGCGGCTGCCCACCTGCTCCAGGCGGGTCAGGTAGGCCTCGCAGTCGTCGCGGGTCTCGATCAGGTGCTGGGCGTTGAGGAACTCGCCGATGTTGCCGACGACGCCGTCCTGCTGGCTGACGACATAGGGGTTGGCGTAGTCGCGGCCGTAGGCGAACCGGCCGCCCTCGGCGCCGATCTCCTGGGCGTAGAGCACGGTGTCGTAGGTGGTGAGGTCGCGGCCCTTCAGGCTCGCGCGCGGGATGGCCTTCAGGCGCTTGGCGCGGTCGGCGTAGCCGGCGATCTGCTTCGCGCGGCCGTCGGAGGAGCGCTCGTCGAGGCGGCGCTTCAGGGCCGCGCGGGGGCCCTTGTCCTTGCCGAGGCCCGTGGCGGTCTCGGGGTTGTCGACCAGGATCTCCTCGACGAAGGCGTCCAGCAGCCTGGCGAGCTTCGGATCGCTGACGCCCTCCCCCTCCAGCGCGAAGGCCGGCAACGGCGCGGCCGCGGCTCCGGCCGCCAGCGT
>NZ_JAEUMO010000071.1 GCF_016793285.1 Phenylobacterium sp. | reverse complement strand
GCGACCGCCGTCGTATGGAAGTGCGTCGCCGAGCCGATGTCGGCCAGGGCGGCGCCGGCGAGCGCGCGGGTCGCGACGGCGCGCGCGCGGTCCCACGCCTGGCCCTCGCGGCCGCGCCGCATCGAGCCGTCGCAGGCGAAGCTGAACTGGCAGCCGCGGTGGCCCGCGCCCTGGAACACCACGGCGCAGACGCTCTTCGGGAAGGCGGGATGCTTCACCCGGTTCATCACCACCTGGGCCACGGCGTACTGGCCGCGCGAACTCTCGCCGCGGGCCTCGTAGTAGACCGCCTGGGTAAGGCACTCGAGGTCGGCGCGCTTGCGGGCCTTGGCGGCCACCTTCCCGCGGCCCCCCTCGTGACGCAGCATGAACAGGCGCGCGTCCGGCGCCTCCTGGAAGCCGTATCGTTCCAGTCCGAGACGCAGGCCCCGGCCCTGGGCCTCCAGGTACGAGCCCGCGTAGCCGCGCTGCGCCGCCTCGGCGATGCGCTGCTCGTGGGCGTAGTCGGCCACGTGGCCCGCCATGCCGGCGGCCAGGAAGAGTGCGCCCAGGCCCAGGCCCACTCCGGAACCCGCCAAAACGGCGCTGATGGGCGAACGCCGCGCGGCGCTCACCTTCGGTACGAACTGCAAAACGGAACGGTCCTCAGCGGCGAGGGCGACCTGCCCCCAACTTGACGCCCCAAATGGGACATTCGGCGGGCGCCCCTGCTCGTGCTGGTAGCGTCCGCCGCCAAGCCTGGCCCGGGATCCGTGGTGGGCGAGGCGACGGCAAAGATGAAGCGTCTATGAATGCCCGCGCTCACCTTGGCAAGACTTTTTTGCACCGCAGCATTAACGGCGCGACGTCCCGAAAGCGTCGGCGAGATCGGGCCGACGGCTCAGGTTGCTGAGATCCCACGGGAATTTCGGATGGACCCGCGCGGCCTGCACGAGTTCTTCAAATAATGCTCAAGTCTTCTGAAACCATGCGCGTTTACCTTGTTTCCCAAGCAAAGGCGTCTTGAACGGAACCCCGTGCAGGCTGAGCTGTTCTGTAGCCGTCCAGTCCTGGAGGGCTTCCCCATGCGCACCCTGTTGATCCTCGCCAGCGCCGCAGCCGGCCTGGCGCTCGCCGCCTGCGGTCACAACACCGAGCAGCGCGCCGCCACCGGCGCGGTCGCGGGCGCGGTGGTCGGAGGACCCATCGGCGCCGCCGTCGGCGCGGGCGCCGGCACGGTCGTCTCCAAGGCCACCGACAAGTAGGCGCGCGCCGGCCGGGCCGCATCTGGCGCCGGGTTTGCTGCGTAGTTTCCCGTGAGGAACGGGAGGCGCAGGATGCGCAATCTCTTTTTGGCCGTGGCCGCCCTCGTCGGGGTGGTCTGGGTCGCCATGAACGCGACGCACGCCGCCTTCTAGGCCCGGGCCTAAGCCGCCCTCGGCGCGCCCATCCCGCGACGCGCCTGACGCATCTGCCAGAGCCGCCACCCATCCACCGCGGCCAGCGCCAGGAAGATCACGACCGTCGCGCCGACCCCGATCCGCATGCCGGCGTCGAAGTTGGCCTGTACGCGCTCGGCCACCTCGGGCGTCCAGACCGACCAGCTCACCTCCAGCCAGTGGCCCGCCTGGTAGACGACGCCGATGACCGCTGCGCCGATCAGGTTGCGCGCCAGCGACATGGCGCGGTTGAAGGCAACGAGGCCGGGGCGGAGCAGCGCGATCAGGTTCATGCCAAGTTCGAAAAGGCTGTAGCCCAGGATCGGCCAGTACATCTCGCGCCAGATCGGAGCCATCGAGATCGTCATGCCGTAGTCCGGGATGAAGTTGCGGAACCGGATCAGGCCCATCCACCACAGGATGAAGACCACGCCCATCCCGATCTCGAACACCCGCTCGAAGCGCGACTTGGTCTTGCGTTCGGGCGGCGGCAACTGGCTGGGCTTCCATCGCTGGAGCAGGGCCGCCTTCCCGAACCGCTCGATCAGCGCGCAGACCAGGGTCACCGCGCCGAACGCGAAGACCAGCAGGCCCATGAGCGAGGTGTCGCCGCCCACGCGGTCCACCATGATGTCGTCGCCCGCGAGGATGACGACCAGCGTCAGGACCGCCCAGATCGCCACGATCACGCCGCAGACCGCCTTCACCGCCGCCCACCAGAACGGGAACACCTCGGGCCCGATCAGGTGCTGCTGCTTGCGATAGCGCCCCGACACCGTCAGCGGATGCCCGAACCGGACCAGCAGCGCCTCCAG
>NZ_JAEUMO010000068.1 GCF_016793285.1 Phenylobacterium sp. | reverse complement strand
TCCGCCACCGCATCGGCGAAGCGCAGGAGCAGCAGGTCCGAACCCAGCGCCGTGTGGACCCGCACGTAGTGGTCCTCCGCCTGCAACGCGATAACCTCGTCGCCCAGCCGCCCGGGCAGTCGCGCCAGCAGCCGCGGCCGTCCGGGTTCGGCCTCCGCAGGCGGAGCCTGCGCGGCACGCGAAGACAGCCGGTCGTAGAGGATGATCGCGAGCCCGAACGGGAACACGATCGCCAGCACCGCGAGATACTGCGCCAGCGGCGGAAAGGCGGCTCGCGCGGGGTTCAGCACGTCCGAGACGAACCACGAACTCACCGCCACGGGCGCGGCGCCCACCAGCAACGCCACGGCGATCCCGAACCACTCCGGCAGGCCCCACCGCTCGCCCAGCTTCCGCACCAGCCGCACCGTCGGCCAGAGCACGATCGATCCGGCGAGCCCATAGCTGACGCTGGTCAGCAGCCGGTCCTCCAGGGGAGAGCTGTAGCTGCCGAACGGTCCCAGGAACGCGATGGCCACGCTGATCGCGACGGCGAGGCCCAGGTCACGCGCCCAGTCCTTCGGCCGTCCGATGACGTCGCCCCACTCGCTCATGCAGCGAAGCTAGCGGCCGCTTGGCGCTTCGTGAACCGGCCAGCGCGGCGGGTCGGCGAAAACGCGCGGCCGCTCCACGAACACCGCGTTGCGGGGCAGACGGCCGCCGGGCGAGGCCCTGGACATCGCAAGCCGGAGACCTCCCGATGCCCTACCGAACGCTCGCCGCGCTGGCCGCCGGCGCCGCCCTCGTCGCCGCCGCCGGCGCGGCGCTCAGCCAGGCGCCGCCCGCCGGGCCGTTCCCCTCTGCCGACCAGGCGCTGGCGGACGCCCGCCTCGCGTCGTTCAGGTTCCGGCAGGGGGAGTACGGCGTCGTCCACGACGCGGCGGCCAGGCTGGAGGCCGCCGTCCAGGCCCACCCCAGGGACGGCCGCCTCTGGAACGCGCTGGGCGTCGCCTACTTCGAGCACATCACCGCCGATTTCCAGACGAACAGCTTCAAGGACATCCCGGGCCACCTGCGCAAGGCCCAGGCCGCCCACGAACAGGCGCTCGCGCTGAATCCCGACGACCCCGTGGCGTTGGCCGGCCGCGCCACCGCCTACGCCATCGCCGCCGGGTTCACGCGCGAACTGGACATCGGCCGCCGGGGCATCGCCGACCTGAACCGCGCCGCGCAGATGGCCCCCGACGAGCCGGCGATCCGCCTGCAGCGCGCCTTCACCAACCTCGGCGTCGCCGCCGAACTGCGCGACCGCGCCGCCGCGGAGACCGACCTTGCTCACCTCATCCGGCTGTCCGAAGGCAGCCGGCCGGGCGACGTGTTGCACGTCCTCCTGGGCGACCTGCACCTCGAAGGCGGCAAGCCCGACCTCGCCCGCAAGGAGTACGCCGTCGCCGCCCGCACCGGCTCGGCGATCCGCGACCTGGGCGAGGCCCGCCTCGCCAGCCTCGCCGCGGGTGGCCCGCGGCCGGCCGAGATCACGCGGCTGCGCAACGAGATCGGCCGCAACTGCACGCTGTGCCATAGCTATTGAGCGCCGCCGCGTATAATCGACGACGTAAATCACAAGGGGAGGCTCTCATGCGCATCATCGCCGCCGCGCTCGCGGTCATGGCCCTGCTGGGGGCCTCCGCCGCCCAGGCCGCCCCCCAGGACAGGTACGCCGCCAACGACGGCGTGAAGATCCACTATGTGGTCGACGGCAAGGGCCCGCTGGTGGTGCTGATCCACGGCTTCCCCGACTACTGGGCCACCTGGAAGCCGCTGATGGCCGAGCTCAACAAGGCCGGCTACCGCACCGCCGCGCTCGACACCCGCGGCTACAATCTCTCGGACAAGCCGCAGGGCGTCGCCGCCTACGCCATGCCGAACCTGATCGGCGACGTGGCCGCCGTCATCGCCGCCGAGGGCCGGAAGGACGCCACCGTCATCGGCCACGACTGGGGCGCCGCCATCGCCTGGCAGACCGCCTTCGCGCGGCCGGAACTGGTCAACAGGCTGGTGATCCTGAGCGTGCCGCACCCCGCCGGCATGGCCCGCGAACTGGCCTCCAACCCCGACCAGCAGAAGAACAGCCAGTACGCCCGCAACTTCCAGAAGGAAGGGTCGGAGAAGATGCTGAACGCCGAGATGCTGGCCTCGATGGCCAACAAGGATCCGAAGGAGAAGGCGGGCTACGTCGAGGCCTTCAAGCGCTCCGACTTCGCCGCCATGATGAACTACTACCGCGCCAACTATCCGCGCGGGACCGGCGCCGACGCCCAGCCGCCCGCGGCCATGGCCGCGCCGAACCAGCGCGTGAAGGTCCCGGTGCTCGTGCTGCACGGCATGAAGGACACCGCCCTGAACGCCGCCGGCCACTCGGGCGTCTGGAACTACGTCGACGCCGACACCACCGTCGTCATGTTCCCGCAGGCCGGCCACTTCCTCCAGCACGACGCCGAGGCCCAGACCAACCGCACCATCAGGGACTGGCTGAACGCGCACCGCTAGTGTGCTGGATCTGAAGTTCGCCTGCTTCCGGGTCGGAGCGCCGAGCGAACTTCAGATCCAAAAAGCACACTAGAAACATATATTTCCCTAGTGTCCTTATCGATTCCGAAGTTCGACTGAGTTCGCCTCAGGCGCCTGCGAACTTCGGAATCGGGACACTAGAGCCGCTCATCCCCGCATGCGCGGGGTGATCGATGAGAGCGGTCATGGCGAGCGGTCTGATTGACTCCGCCCCCTCCCACGCCGAAGTTGACGCCCGCGTCACGGAGGACACTCCCCATGTCCGAGCACGAGCTTCCCACCGGCTTGCAGATCATGGAGATCGACCCCGAGTTCCGGGCCGACCCCTACCCGCGCCTCGCGGAGCTGCAGGACAGGTGCCCGGTGCGCCATGACCCGGTGCTCGAGTCGGTCGTACTGACCGGCTACGAGGACGTCCGCGCCACCGTCAACGACCGCACGCTCTGGCGCAATCCGGCGCGGGGCAACCCGCGGGCGCTCTTCAACCGCATGGCCGACAGCGACGTGGACGCGCCCCAGTCGATCCTCTTCATGGACGATCCGGACCACGCCCGCGTGCGCGGTCCCCTCACCCAGGCGTTCTACAAGCGCGCCGCGAAGATGAAGCCGCAGATCGAGGCCGTGGTCGACGAGGTGCTGGAGGGGCTCGCCGGCCGCGCCAGCTTCGACGTCATCGCCGACTACGGCGTGCCGGTGCCGATCCTGGTGATCGCCGCCGTGCTGGGCATCCCGAAGGCGCGGCTGCACGACTTCCGCGCGTGGTCGGAGGGCATCATCCAGTCCCTCAACGCCCTGCGCACGCCCGAGCAGGAGGCCGAACTCGTCGCCGCCGCCGCCGCGCTGGACGCGTTCTTCGCCGAGGCGATGGCCGAACGCCGCAGGACCCCGCGCGACGACCTCATCACCGACATGGTCCAGCTTCAGGCCGCCGGCGCCGAACTCACCGACCTCGAGGTCAGCGTGAACCTGCAGAGCCTGCTGGTCGGCGGCAACCTCACCACCACGGACCTCATCGGCAACGGCGTCATCGCCTTCCTGCGCAACCCGGCCGAGCTCGCCAAGCTGAAGGCCGACCCGAAGCTGATCGCCGTCGCCATCGAGGAGATCCTGCGCTACGACCCGCCGATCAGCATGACCGGCCGCGTCGCCTCGCGCGACCTGGAGATCGGCGGCGAGACGGTGGAGCGGAAGGACGTCCTGCTCAACCAGCTCCGCGCCGCCAACCGCGACCCGTCGGTCTACGAGAACCCCGACCGCTTCGACATCACCCGCAAGCATGTGCCGCACATGGCCTTCGGCGGCGGCGCCCACATCTGCATCGGCGCGCCGCTGGCGCGCATGGAGGGCCAGGCCGCGCTCCTGAAGCTCTTCGCCCGTTTCCCGGACCTGA
>NZ_JAEUMO010000047.1 GCF_016793285.1 Phenylobacterium sp. | reverse complement strand
GCGCTCATCGCCAGCCCTCGGCGAAGGCGAAGGCCTCGTAGTCCGCCCGCGCCGCGCCGAACTCGTCGGCGCCGGCCGCGCGGCCGCCGAAGAACGTCCGCTCGACCGCCTGCGCCAGCCGCGCGAAGGCCTCGCGCGCGGAGGGCGGCAGCACGGACAACGCGGCGAGGTCGCGGCTGGTGAGCGCCGGTCGCACATGGCCGGGCCGACGGGCCACGAGGTCGTCGATCGAACGGTAGAGGAGCATGTGGATCGCCTCCTCGAACCGCCCGGCCGCGGCAAGGGTGTCGGCGTCGTCTAGGAGCGCCCTGGCCTTTTCGGGCTCGGGCCGCCAGTCGGTCGTGGCCGTCACGGTGCGCTTGCCGCGCAGCCAGCTCTCGGGAACCGTCTCGCGCAGGATGAAGTAGAGGATCAGCAGGCCGCCCGCGATCACCCCGCCCCAGAAGACCGGGACCAGCACCGGCCCGGAGGCCTCGAAGAAGTCCAGCAGCCACTGCGGCAGTCTCGCGGGCGCGTCGACCTTCGCGCCGGCGAAGTCGAACTGCAGGCCGCGGGTCTCGAGCAGCGCCTTGTGCGCCGCGGCGAGCTTCTGCTCCGCCGTCCCCGCCTCTACGCTCGCCACGCACGCCCCCAAGTTGCGGAACCGAGCCTAAGCGCGCCTGTCGAAACCGGCTAGCCTGGAACGTCTCACCGGCGGGAGGACATCATGACGCTCATCGCGCTCTTCGCCGCCGTGGCCTCGATCCTGACCGCGCCCCTTCTCGATGCGCCGGGCCGCACCGACGACGACCGCGCCCGCGACCGGGGCCGAAAACCCGCGGAGACCCTGGCCTTCGCTGAGGTGAAACCCGGCTGGAAGGTCGCGGAATACACACCGGGCGGCGGCTACTTCACCCGCCTGCTCTCGCCCGCCGTCGGCGCGAAGGGCCGGGTCTACGCGTACCCGCCGGACGAGATCGTGAAGCTGCTGCCGCGCCACCTCGCCGACGCCCGGGCCAACGCCGCCGCCGCGCCCCTCAAGAACGTGACCGTGCTCACCGGCGCCACCGCCGCCTTCGCCGCGCCCGAACCTCTGGACCTCGTGTTCACCGCGCAGAACTACCACGACCTGCACACCCGCTACGCCCAGCCGGGCGCGGCGGCCGCCTTCAACGCAGCGGTGTTCCACGCCCTGAAGCCGGGCGGTCGCTACGTGATCGTCGACCACCGCGGGCCGGCGGCCGAAGGCGCGCCCGACCGCCTGCACCGCATCGACCCGGCTGAGGTCCGCCGCGAGGTCGAGGCCGCCGGCTTCCGCTTCGACGGCGAGAGCGCCGCGCTCGCCAACCCCGCCGATCCCGGGACGGCGCAGGTGTTCGACCCGAAGGTCCGCGGCGCCACCGACCAGTTCATGCTGCGCTTCCGCAAGCCCTGAGCGGTCCGCCGCCTTGACCCCGACGGCCCGAGGCGCGACCACCTTCCGATGACCGACCTCTCCGCCTTCATCCGCGGCCTGCCCAAGGCCGAACTGCACCTGCACATCGAGGGCAGCCTCGAGCCCGAGCTGATGTTCGAGCTCTCCCGCCGCAACAAGGTGGCGATCCCGTTCAGGAGCGTGGAGGAGGTGCGCGCCGCCTACGCCTTCTCCAACCTCCAGGACTTCCTCGACATCTACTACCAGGGCGCCCAAGTGCTGCTGACCGAGCAGGATTTCCGCGACATGGCGATGGACTACTTCCGCCGCGTCGCCGCCGACGGGACGCGCCACGTCGAGCTCTTCTTCGACCCGCAGACGCACACGGATCGCGGCGTACCCTTCGGCGTCGTCGCCGACGGGTTGCTGGCCGGGATGGCCGAGGCCGGGCGCGACCTCGGGATCACGTCCAGCCTCATCCTCTGCTTCCTGCGCCACCTCGACGAGGACGCCGCCTTCGCGACCCTGAAGGCCGCTGAGCCCTACCTCGACCGGATCGCGGGCGTCGGCCTCGACTCCTCCGAGGTCGGCCATCCGCCCTCGAAGTTCGCGCGCGTCTTCGCCGCCGCCGGCGAGCGCGGCCTGAAGCGCGTCGCCCACGCCGGCGAGGAGGGCCCGCCCGAGTACGTCTGGGAGGCGCTGGACCTGCTCAAGGTCGACCGCATCGACCACGGCAACCGCGCCCTGGAGGACCCCGCGCTGGTGAAGCGCCTGGCCGCCGAGGGCATGACGCTGACCGTCTGTCCGCTTTCCAACCTCAAGCTCTGCGGCGTCAGCGACCTCAGGCTGCACCCGCTGAAGACGATGCTCGACCGGGGCCTGAAGCCCACCGTCAACTCCGACGACCCGGCCTACTTCGGCGGCTACGTGGGCGAGAACTACACCCGGATCACCGAGGCGCTGGGCCTGACGAAGGCCGACCTCGTCACACTGGCCAAGAACAGCTTCACCGGCTCGTTCCTGCCCCCGGACAGAGTGGCGGAGCACGTCGCGGGGATCGACGCCTACGCGGCGGCCAACTGAGCCCTGTCGTCATGCCGTGGGGAGGCGCTCAGTCCGCCGTGTCCAGCTCATAGACCACCATCTCGGTCCCCTTGAACCGACGGCTCTCGTAGAGGCCGCGAGCCTCGATGTTGTCGAGTTCCGTCCCGAGCCACGCATACGCGCAGCCCTGCTCGTGGCCCCACGTCATCAGCTCGTCCAGCAACCGCCCGCCGATGCCGCGCCGCCAGAGGGCGGGCGTGACCCCCATGTTGTCGACATAGAGTTCCGGCGGCTGGTCGGGCGACAGGTGGACCATCCCGCGGGTCTGGCCGACCACGACCCCGTCGCGCACCGCCAGCACCATCATGTGCCTGCGCTCGGCCAGGTAGGCGGCCAGGAAGGCGGGATTCACGGCCTCGTCGAAAACGTCCGGGGCCACCCGGTCCAGCAGGGCCTCGTCGCCTGGACCCACACGCACGATCTTCGGTTCCATGCGCCGGAGCTTAGGGGTTGCGTGACCCTTGTGAACAACGGCAGGCTTCCGAAGTTGAACGGGGCGTCAGGACCCTGTGGGAGGCACTCATGATCCGCTTCGCCCTCGCGCTCTTCGCCGCCTCGGCGCTCACCGCCGCCGCGAACGCCAGGACGCTCGCCGTGACGCCCGGCCCCGACGCGCAGGAGCGCATCCAGACCGCGCTGCTCGACGCCCGGCCGGGTGACGTGGTTGAGCTCGCCGCCGGCCGCTACGACCTGACCGACGGGCTCTCGCTCGACGTCGACAACGTCACGGTGAAGGGCGCCGGGGCCGACAGGACGGTGCTGTCGTTCAAGGGCCAGAAGGGCGCGGGCGAGGGCCTGCTCATCACCTCCGACAAGGTCACCGTCCGCGACTTCGCCGTCGAGGACACCAAGGGCGACGGCATCAAGTCCAAGGGCTCGGATCAGATCAGCTTCCTCAACGTCCGGGTCGAATGGACCGGCGGCCCGAAGGAGACCAACGGCGCCTACGGCGTCTATCCGGTCTCGTCCTCGAACGTGCTGATCGACCAGGTGGTCGTAAAGGGCGCCTCCGATGCCGGCATCTACGTCGGCCAGTCCCGGAACATCGTGGTGAAGCGCAGCCGCGCCGAGTTCAACGTCGCCGGCATCGAGATCGAAAACTCGATGAACGCCGACGTGTTCGACAACGTCGCCACCCACAACGCCGGCGGCATCCTGGTCTTCGACCTGCCGAACCTGCCGGTGATGGGCGGCCACTCGCACCGGGTGTTCCGCAATCGGGTGGTCGACAACGACACCCAGAACTTCGCGCCGAAGGGCAACATCGTGGCCGGAGTGCCCACCGGCACCGGCATCATGATCATGGCCAACCGCGACGTACACGTGTTCGAGAACGTCATCGACGGCAACAAGAGCGCCGCCGTCATGTTGGTCGCCTACACACAGAAGTTCGACGACAAGACCTACAATCCGCTGCTGCGCGACGTGGTCGTGCGCGACAACAGGATCGGCCGGAACGCCTGGGATCCGCAGTTCAAGGGCGGCGACATCGTCAAGGCCATGCTGGGCGGCAACGTGCCCCCGATCATGTGGGACGGCGTCACCGCCTTTCCCGGCATCGCCGACACCGTGAAGGTGAAGATCACCGACGGACCGATCCTCAACCTCAACCTGCCCGCGCCGGGCGAGGTGGAGAAGGCCAGGCCGGTCATCGCCAAGACCATCGGCGACGTCCAGCTCGCCGAGCCCAAGGCCGTCGTGCTCCCGAAGCCCCAGGCCGACCTCGGAGCCTGATGCGCCGCCTGTTCGCGAGTCTCGCCGCCATCGCGTGCCTGGGCGCCGCGCCTGCCCCGCCGGCCGTTTCGCTGGAGACGCTGCTCGCCGAGACCCCTGCGCCGAAGTTGGCCGACTACCGGCTCTTCACCGATGCGGCCGGCCGCAAGCCGAACCGGGGCCTGACGCCCTACGCGCTGAACACGCCGCTGTTCTCGGACTATGCCGAGAAGTTCCGGATGCTCTACCTGCCGCCGGGCAAGGCCGCCGCGTACCGCGCCGACGGCGTGCTGGACTTCCCCGTCGGCGCGACGCTGGTGAAGACCTTCGCCTACCCCGCCGACTTTCGCCGGCCGGACGAGAAGGTCCGCTATCTCGAGACCCGCCTGCTGATCCGCAAGGAAGCCGGCTGGACGGCCCTCGCCTACGTCTGGAACGCCGCCCAGACCGAGGCCGTCCTCAAGCGCGCCGGGACCCGCCTCGAGGTCGGCTTCACCGACGCGGCGGGCAAGGCGGTCCACGTCGACTACGCCGTCCCGAACCAGAACCAGTGCAAGGAGTGCCACCAGCTCGACAGGACGCTGGAGCCCATCGGTCCCAAGGCGCGCAACCTCAACGGCGACTATCCCTACGCCGGCGGCGCGGAGAACCAGCTCGCCCACTGGAGCCGTCTGGGCCTGCTGACCGGAGCGCCGGCGCCGGCCCAGGCGCCGCGCACGGCCCGCTGGGACGACCCGGCCGAACCGCTGGAGGCCCGCGCCCGCGCCTACCTCGACGCCAATTGCGCCCACTGTCACAACCCGCGCGCCGTGGCCTCCAACTCGGGCCTGTTCCTGAACCTGGAGGAGACGCGGCCCGCCCAGCTCGGCGTCGGCAAGGGGCCGGTCGCCGCCGGCCGCGGCGCCGGGAACCTCAAGGTCGGCCTGTCGCCGGGCCACCCGGACGAGTCGATCCTCGTCTATCGCATGGCCTCCACCGAACCCGGCGTGATGATGCCCGAACTCGGCCGCGCCCTGACCCACGACGAAGGCCTGAAGCTGATCCGCGAATGGATCGCCCGGATGCCTGCCAGGTGAGCCGCCCCAGCCGCCGCACGGCGCTCGCCACGGCCCTCGCCGCCGTCGCCGCGCCCGCGGCCGCCGAGGCGATCCGCGACGCCGCCCCGCCGGCGTCCGACGCCGCGGCCTGGTCCGCCTACGAGGGCCGGCTGCGCGACCGCATCGCCGACGCCGGCGGCGGCCGCTTCGACGACGCGGCGGCGCGCGAGGCGCTCGTCCTCTCCAACGCCGCACGCACGGCCGCGGGCGCACCGGCGCTCGCCTGGCACGACGACCTCGAGAAGGCCGCCCGCGCCCACGCCGGGGACCTCGCGCGGCGCGGCTACGTCGAGCACCTCTCGCCCGAGGGATTCGATCCCAGCCATCGCTTCTGGCTGCTCAGCCGGCGCGTCATCGGCTCCCCGTCCGAGAACATCGGCTACCACTCGGGTCCCGGCTCGCCGGTCGGCGCCCGGCACTTCATGGACCAGTGGAGGAAGAGTCCCGGCCACTGGCGCAACATGCTGCGGGCCAGCCACACGCACGGCGCCTTCGCCATGGTGCGCGGGCCGCGCCAGGCGGTGCTGGTCGGCCTCTACGTGAACCCGCTGGCCGAGTTGGCCGAGCCGCTGCCGTTCCACGCCAGGGGCCAGGAGATCGGTCGCGCGATCCGCAGCCTTCCGCCCGAGGCCCGCCCGCGCCTCTCGGTGCCGCAGGGCTCCCGGCTCGGCGAGGTCGACGGCACGCCGCCGGTCATGCAGTTGACGGCGGTCCGCCTTGTCGAGGTCGGCCGGTTCGATGTGATCGGCGGCCCGATCTTCCTCGCCGCCGGGGGTGCTTGAACCTGCGGCGGGGTGTCCCCATGGCCCCGGCAAGCGCTCAACCGCCTTGCAGAAACGCTGGTTTGCGCGACCCCGCGGAAGGCGGCTAACCGTGGCTCGAACACATTCCCGGAGGCCTCGTCTTGGCTGACCTCTTCTCGCCCATGTCCTTCGCCCACGGCGGCCCGGTCATGAAGAACCGCTTCATGCTGGCGCCGCTCACCAACTCGCAGAGCCATCCCGACGGCGTCCTGTCGGACGACGAATTCAGGTGGCTGACCAAGCGGGCGGAGGGCGGCTTCGGCCTGACCATGACCTGCGCCGCGCACGTGCAGGCCGTGGGCCAGGGCTTCCCTGGCCAGCTCGGCGTCTTCGGCGACCAGCACCTGGCCGGCCTCGCCCGCCTGGCCGCCGCCATCAAGGCGAACGGCAGCGTCTCGGCGCTCCAGATGCACCACGCCGGCAACCGTTCGCCGAAGGACCTGGTCGGGACGCCGGTCTGCCCGTCCGACGATCCCGAGACCGGCGCCCGCGGGCTGTCGCTCGGCGAGGTCGAGCAACTGGTCGAGGACTTCGTCGCCGCCGCCGTCCGCTCCGAGAAGGCCGGGTTCGACGGCGTCGAGATCCACGGCGCGCACGGCTACATCCTGGCCCAGTTCCTTTCGCCCGAACTGAACCGCCGCGAGGACCGCTATGGCGGCTCGGTCGAGAACCGCGCCCGCATCGTGCGCGAGATCATCGACGGCGTGCGCGCCCGCGTCCGTCCCGACTTCCAGCTCGGCCTGCGCCTGTCACCCGAACGGTTCGGCCTGAAGCTGGGCGAGATCCTGGAGACCACCCAGGCGATCCTCAGCGACGGGAAGATCGACTACCTCGACATGAGCCTCTGGGACGTCATGAAGGAGCCGGTCGAGGAGGAATTCCAGGGTCGGACCCTGATGAGCTGGTTCACCGCTCTGGAGCGCGGCCAGGTGCGCCTGGGCGTCGCCGGCAAGATCACGTCCCCGGCCATCGCCTCGGAAATGCTGGAGAAGGGCGCTGACTACGTCCTGATCGGCCGCGCGGCCATCTTGCACCACGACTTCCCCGAACGGTCGCGCGACGCGGCCTTCACGCCCACGCCGCTTCCGGTGACCGCCGAATACCTCCGCAACGAGGGGCTGGGGCCCGCCTTCGTGAAGTACATGTCGACCTGGCCGGGCTTCGTGCAGGCACCGGAGACGGTCGAGGCGTAGGGCGGGTCCGAACGGGACGAAGGCCTACGCGGAAGCCCGCAGCGCGCCCGGCGCGATGGCGGCGGGCATCGGCCCGCCGGTCGCCCAGTCCAGCAGCTCCACCGGATGCACGACGGGCATGTCCAGGACCGGCGAGAGCTGCGCCATGCAGCCGATGTTGCCCGCCGCCAGCACCGTGGCCTCGGTGGACCTGATGTTGGCGGCCTTGCGGTCGCGTAGCTGCGTCGCGAGCTCGCTCTGCAGGATGTTGTAGACGCCGGCCGAGCCGCAGCAGAGATGCCCCTCGGGGACCGTCCGCACCTCGTAGCCCGCCTCGGCCAGCAGGCGCGGCGGCGGGGCCTTGACCTGCTGGCCGTGCTGCAGCGAGCAGGCGGCGTGGTAGGCGACGCTGGGCCGGCGGATCTTCACCACCTCGGGCAGGCCCACCTCGGCGATGAATTCCAGCACGTCCTTCGCCCGCGCGGCGGCCGTCTCCCCGGGCGGGCCCAGCAGGCGGCCGTAGGCCTTCAGCGCCGTGCCGCACCCCGCGGCCGTGGTGACGATCGCATCGATCTTTCCGGCGCGGGCCCACGCGTCGAGGTTGGTCTGCGCCATGCCCCGGACTTCCTCGGCCCGGCCCAGGTGCTCGGAGATCGCCCCGCAGCAGCCCTCGCCTTCGGCCAGCACGACCTCGTAGCCGGCCCGCGTGATCAGCCGGATCGCCGCGGCGCGGATCTGCGGCGCCATCGCGGGCTCCACACAGCCCTGCAGCAGGACGACGCGGCCCCTGGCCCGGCCGCGCGCTTCCCGCGCCACCCGCGGCGTCGGCGCAGGCGGCGGCACGAGGCGCAGCAGCGCGGCGAGCTGCGGCAGCTTCAGCCGCTCGAACAGCGGGCCCAGCGGACGCGCCAGCCGGCCGGCGAACAGCGCGAGCCGAAGCCGCCGCCGGTCGGTCAGGATCGCCGGGATCAGCGACCGCAGCGTCCGCTCGAACCAGGGCCGCCGGTAGTGCGTCTCGATGTGCGCGCGGGCATGGTCGATCAACTGCGCGTAGTCGACGCCCGACGGGCAGGTCGTGGTGCAGGCGAGGCACGAGAGGCAGCGGTCGACGTGCGTCACCGTGCTCGGCGCCGGCGGCCCGCCGCGCTCCAGCATCTCGCGGATCAGCTCGATCCGGCCGCGCGGACTGTCGCGCTCGTCGCCCAGCAGGACGTAGGTCGGGCAGGTCGCGGTGCAGAAACCGCAATGGACGCACTTGCGGATGGCGGCGGCCGAGGCGGCGGTCTTCGGGTCGGCGAGTTGTTCGGGCGTGAAGGCGGTCCTCATTCTCCGCCCTCCATCCGGCCCGGGTTCAGCACGCCGAGCGGATCGAACGCCGCCTTCACCCGCGCCTCCAACTCGCCCAGCGCGCCCGTCCGCGGCCCGAACGCCTCTCCGCCCCGCAGCCTGAGCGCATGTCCGCCCAGACCCCGGACGACGCCGCGCACCTTCGTCGCCGGCTCGTCGCTCAGCAGCCACGCCTGGCCGCCGCCCCAGTCGTAGAGCGCGTCGCCCGGCAGGCCGTGCGGCCCCTTCCAGCCCGAGGCGGGCGGCAGCGAGAGCCGCCAGAGCGGCCGCGGATCGCCCGCGAAGGCCTCGACTTCCCGGATCTGGGCCCAGAAGTCGCCGCTGTGCGCGGCGCTGAGCTCGTCGATGCGGCCGAAACTCCTCAGCACGCCGTAGAGCGCCTCGGCCCGCGCCGCGACCGAGGCCTCGAAGCCCTCCAGCCGCAGCGCCGTCACCGGCATCTCCGCCTTGAGCGGGCGCGCCCTGGCGGCGAACGACGGCAGGTGCGCCGCGCCCGAGACCTCGTAGGGCCCGTTGAGCGCCGTCGTCATCACCTCGCTGGCCCGGACGTCCGGCAGGCCGAAGAGCAGCAGCGTCGTCTCCGTCCTCGGCGCCGGCAGCACCTTGATCGTCGCCTGCGTCAGCACCGCCAGCGTCCCCCACGATCCGGCGATCAGCTTCATCAGGTCGTAGCCGGTGACGTTCTTCACGACGCGGCCGCCGGCCTTGAACGCCTCGCCGCGGCCCGACACGGCCTCGAAACCCAGGAAGTGGTCGCGCGCCGCGCCGACCCGGATGCGCCGCGGTCCCGACAGGTTCGCCGAAAGCACCCCGCCCAGCGTCGGCTCGCCGCGCACCCCCAGCAGCCGCGTCCACTTCGGCGGTTCGAACGCCAGCATCTGGCCCTTGCCCGCGACCAGCCGCTCGAGGTCGGCGATCTGCACACCGGGCTGCGCGGTCAGCGTGAGTTCGTCCGGCGCATAGTCGACGATCCGGTCGAGCCGCGCGGTCGAGAGCAGCGCATCGACCCGGTCCATGCCGCCGATCGACCGCTTGGTGCCCGAGCCGATCACGGCCACGCTGCGGGCCGCGGCCCCGGCCTCGGCGACGATCTCCTGCACCTCGTCGGGCGACGCCGGCTTCAGGGTCTTGAGCGCCTCGTCCAGCATCAGAACCGCGGCAGCTCGGGAAAGGCCAGCTTGCCCCTGTGGACATGCATGCGGCCGAGTTCGGCGCAGCGGTGCAGGGTCGGGAACACCTTGCCGGGGTTGAGCAGCAGGCCGGGGTCGAAGGCGCACTTCACCCGCTGCTGGCAGGCGAGGTCGGTGGGATCGAACATCTCGCCCATCAGGTCGCGCTTCTCGACGCCCACGCCATGCTCGCCGGTCAGAACGCCGCCGACCGCCACGCACAGCTTCAGTATGTCGGACCCGAAGGCCTCGGCCCGCTCCAGCTCGCCCGGCCGGTCGGCGTCATAGAGGATCAGCGGATGCAGGTTGCCGTCGCCGGCGTGGAAGACGTTGGCCACGCCCAGGCCGTACTCGCGCGCGAGTTCGTAGATGCGGGCGAGCACCTGCGGCAGCTTCCCGCGCGGGATGGTGCCGTCCATGCAGTAGTAGTCGGGCGCGATCCGGCCCACCGCCGGGAAGGCGGCCTTGCGGCCTGCCCAGAACGACAGCCGCTCGGCCTCGCTCTGCGACACCTTCACGAAGTCGGCGCCGCGCTCGGCGGCCAGGGCCCGGACATGGCCGGTCAGCTCGGCGCACTCGGCCTCGGGCCCGTCCAGCTCGCAGATCAGCAGCGCCGCGGCGTCCACCGGATAGCCCGCGCCCACGAACGCCTCCGCCGCCCGGATCGCAGGGTTGTCCATCATCTCCAGGCCCGCCGGGATCACGCCCGCCGCGATGATGTCGCCGACGCACGCGCCCGCCGCCTCCACCGACGGGAACCCCAGCAACAGCGCCTTGGCCGTCTGCGGCTTCGGCAGGATGCGCACGGTCACCTCGGTGACCACGCCCAGCAGTCCCTCGGACCCCGTCACCAGCCCCAGCAGGTCGTAGCCGTCGGCGTCCATCGCCTTGCCGCCCAGCCGCACGACCTCGCCGCTCATCAGCACGAGTTCGCAGCCCAGCAGGTTGTTGGTCGTCAGCCCGTACTTCAGGCAATGCACGCCGCCGGAGTTCTCGGCCACGTTGCCGCCGATGGTGCAGGCGATCTGGCTGCTGGGATCGGGCGCGTAGTAGAAGCCCTGCGCCTCGACCGCCGCGGTGATCCCGAGGTTGGTCACCCCCGGCTGCACGACGGCGCAGCGGTTGGCGTAGTCCACCTCCAGCACGCGATTGAACTTCGAGAGCCCCAGGACGACGCCGTCGGCCAGCGGCAGCGCGCCGCCCGACAGCGAGGTGCCGGCCCCGCGCGGCACCACCTTCACGCCGTTGGCCTGGCACCAGCGAAGGACGTCGGACACCTGCGCCGTCGTCTCCGGCAGCACGACCGCGAGCGGTTGCTGGCGATAGGCCGACAGCCCGTCGCTCTCGAACGGGACCAGCGCCGGCGGCTCCGACACGACACCCTCGCCCGGCACGATGCGGCGCAACGCCCGCACGATCTCGCCCTTGCGGGCGATCGTCGCGTCGTCTGGCGCAGGCATCTTCATGCGGCGAAGCTATGCGCTGTCGCGAGTCCCCGCCATCCCTGCCGCCGCCCAATCAGCCGTCGTAGAAGAAGGGCGTGTGCAGGCCGACCACGCGGCGATCGCGCTCGCTGCCGGCCTCGGCCCGCGCGACAGCCTCGGGCGACAGGTGGTTCGTGTGCGCGGTCGTCAGAATCCGCTGGGCGATGTCGCGGCGGCCGTAGTGGACCTGCAGGAAGAACCGGCCCGCGTCGGCGCCAGGCGTGGTGGGCATCCGGCGATGCCAGACGTCGGAGACGAAGAAGCCCGCGTCGCCCGCCTCGACCACGAACGGCACGACCTCGCGGCCCTCATAGGTGAGCGTGTCGTCCAGATGCCGGCCGCGCGGGGGCGGCTTGCCCGAAAGGTGGCTGCCCGGCAGTACGCCGGTCGGTCCGTCCTCCAGCGTGCAGTCCTGCAGGTAGACATGCACGCCGACCGCGAACACCGGGTGGGGAATGTCCGCCGGCCAGGCCGCGCCGTCGGGAAGCGGGATGTGCGGGCCCGCGTCGACGTGCCAGTTCTGGCCGCCGTGGCTGCCCGGTTGGCCGGCCGGATTGCGCCAGGCGGTGTTGGCGATGACGTGGCAGTCCTCGCCCAGCAGGGGCTCGATCACCGCCAGCAGCTTCGGGTTCGCCACCGCCCGCTGCGCCGCCGGGCTGCGGTTTAGCATGGCGTAGCGGAACATCTGCGCGTCCTCGAACGGACGGTTTCCGCGCTCGTCGGGCGGATCGCGTTCGAAGATCGCGCCGATCTCGTCGCGCAGTTCGGCCACCTCGTCGGGCGACAGCAGGCCGCGCAGGATCGCGTAGCCCTCGCGTTCGAGCTGCCCGGTCTCCGGGCTCGCCGGCTCGGTGCGATACTCCAGGTAGGGCATCCCGCGCCGGATCATGGCGTCCTCCCCTCGACCGTCTGCGAGGAGCCTAGCGCGGCTACCGGCCTTCGAACACCGGGGTGCGCTTGTCGTTGAAGCTGGCCACGCCTTCGCGCCGGTCGGCCGTCGTGAAGAGGTGGTTGTAGACCGTCAGCTCGAGATCCATGGCGTGCTTCAGGTCCAGGTCCTGGCCGCCATGCACCACCCGTTTCAGGCCGCGCACCGACAGCGGCGCGCGGCTGGCGATCTGCCGCGCCACGCCCCGCACCGTCTCCATCAGGGCGTCGGCCGGAACCACCGCGCTGACCAGGCCCCACTCCAGCGCCTTCTCGGCCGTGAACGGCGCCGCGGTCGTCATGATTTCCAGCGCCCGGCGCGGACCCACGGCGCGGGTCAGGAGCTGCGTCCCGCCCAGGCCCGGCATGATGCCCAGCCCCGCTTCCGGCAGGCCGAACCGCGCGCCCTCGGCGGCGTAGGTGAAGTCGCAGGCGAGGCTCATCTCGCATCCGCCGCCCATGGCCGCCCCCTGCACCGCGGCGATGATCGGGACCGGGCAGGCGAGCTGGGCGCGGATCATGGCCTCGAACAGCCGATGCTGCTCGGCCCACGCCTCGTCGGTCATGCCGTTGCGTTCCTTGAGGTCCGCGCCGGCCTGGAAGTGCCTGCCCTCGCCCTCCAGGATCACCACCCGCAGGTCCGTGTCGCTCCGCAGCCTGCTCCAGATGTCGAGCAGTTCGCGCCCCATCGCCGTCGAGAGCGCGTTCGCCACCTCGGGCCGCGCGAAGGTGATGACGGTGATCCCGGCCTCGGGCTCGGTCACCTTGATCGTCTGATAGGCCATCGCATCACCCCCTGCGCGCCGCAGGCGCTGTCATTAGGAACCGCGGAAAACGCGGAATAGCGCGGAAGGAGTCCAGCATACTTTCCGCGTCATTCCGCGTTTTCCGCGGTTGAATCTTGGGACGCTGACGCGTCAGAAGCTCTTGGGTTGTCCCAGCACGTGGGTGGCCACGTGGCTGAGGATCAGGTTCGTGGAGATCGGCGCCACCTGGTAGAGCCGGGTCTCGCGGAACTTGCGCTCGATGTCGTACTCCTCCGCGAAGCCGAAGCCGCCGTGGGTCTGCAGGCACATGTCCGCGGCGTACCAGCTCGCCTCCGACGCGGTGAGCTTGGCCATGTTGGCCTCCGTGCCGCAGGGCTGGCCGGCCTCGAACAGCTCGGCGGCCTTGTCGACCATCAGGCTGGCGGCCGTCATCTGCACGTAGGCCCGGGCCAGCGGGAACTGCACGCCCTGGTTCTCGCCGATCGGGCGGCCGAAGACGACGCGGTCCTTCGCATACTGGCTGGCGCGGTCGATGAAGAACCTGGCGTCGCCGATACACTCCGAGGCGATCAGGATCCGCTCGGCGTTCATGCCGTCCAGGATGTATCTGAAGCCCTTGCCCTCCTCGCCGACCAGGTTCTCGGCGGGCACCTCCAGGTCCTCGAACAGGAGTTCGGTCGTGGCGTGGTTCAGCATCGTGCGGACGGGCGTGATCGTGAGCCCGTTCCCCTTGGCCTTCTGCATGTCGACCAGCAGCACGCTCATGCCGGCCGAGGTCCTGGCCTCGTCGCGCGGGCTGGTGCGGCAGAGCAGCACCATCAGGTCGGAATGCTCGGCGCGGCTGATCCACAGCTTGCGGCCGTTGACGACGTACCTGTCGCCGACCTTCTTCGCGAAGGTGGTGATGCGGGTGGTGTCCGTCCCGGCGTCCGGTTCGGTCACCCCGAAGGCCTGCAGACGCAGTTCGCCCGTCGCGATCTTCGGAAGATAGGCCTCCTTCTGCGCCGGCGTCCCGTGCCGCAGCACGGTGCCCATCGTGTACATCTGCGCGTGGCAGGCGCCGCCGTTGCAGCCGCTGCGATGGATCTCTTCCAGCACCGCCGTCGCCGCCGCGAGCCCCAGGCCCGAGCCGCCGTACTCCTCCGGGATCAGCACCGACAGGAAGCCCGCCTCGGTCAGCGCCTGGACGAACGCCGTCGGATAGGCCCGCTCACGATCCAGCTCGCGCCAGTAGCTGCCGGGGAAGCGCGCGCACAGCTTGCGGACGGCTTCGCGGATCTCGGGAAAGGTCTCGCTCATGACGAACGCCTCTCTGCCACGCCGACCCTGGGTGAGCCTAGACCAGACACAATGTTCATCCGATCCGGGCGCGGCGGGCTCGCAGAGGGTGGTTCGTGGACCATTCTCGAGCCGCCGATCGAGCATCGCGCTTTCGGCAGATGACACGTGAGCATCTCGAAGCCACGATGCCGAAAACACGAGGGAGGCGGACGGTGGCGGAGTTGAGCTACGTCCATGGGGCCAGCGCGAACCCCCTGATCGGCTGCACGATCGGAGCGGCCTTCGACGACGCCTGCGCCAGGTATCCGGACACGCTCGCGCTGATCTCGCGCCATCAGGGGGTCCGCTGGACCTACGCCCAGCTCAGGGAACAGGTCGACGCCTTCGCCGCCGGGCTGATCGCGCTGGGGCTGGAGCGCGGCGACCGGCTCGGCGTCTGGGCCCCGAACTGCGCCGAGTGGGCGATCACGCAGTTCGCCACCGCCAAGGCCGGCGTCGTGCTGGTCAACATCAATCCCGCCTACCGGCTCGCGGAGGCCGAGTACGCGATCAACAAGGTAGGCTGCAGAGCCCTCGTCATCGCCGTGCGCCACAAGACCAGCGAGTACCTGGCGATGGTCCGGCAGTTGCGCGAGGCGGGCAAGCTGCCGAGCGTCGAGACCGTCATAACCATCGGCGACGATCCGCACCGCGGCTGCCAGTCGTTCCCACACATCGCAGGCACCGCCAAGCGCGCCGACCGCGCCGCGCTCGCCGACATCGGACCGACGCTCCAGTTCGACGACCCGATCAACATCCAGTTCACCAGCGGCACCACCGGCTTTCCGAAGGGCGCCACCCTCAGCCACCACAACATCCTGAACAACGGTCACTTCGTCGCCGAGGCGATGCGGCTGACGGCCGGCGACCGCCTGTGCATCCCGGTGCCGCTCTACCACTGCTTCGGCATGGTGATGGGCAACCTGGGCTGCATCACCCACGGCGCGACCATGGTCTATCCGGCCGAGGCGTTCGACCCGCTGGCGGTGTTGCAGGCGGTCTCGGAGGAGCAGTGCCAGGCGCTCTACGGCGTGCCCACGATGTTCATCGCCACCCTGGCCCACCCCGACTTCGCCGCCTTCGATCTGTCGTCGCTCCGCACCGGCTGCATGGCCGGCTCGCCCTGCCCGACCGAGGTGATGAAGCAGGTGATCGACCGGATGCACATGCCGCAGGTCACCATCGCCTACGGCATGACCGAGACCTCGCCCGTCAGCTTCCAGTCGTCCTGCGACGACAGCCTGGAGCGTCGCGTCTCGACGGTCGGCCGCATCCAGCCGCACCTGGAGGTGAAGATCGTCGACGCCGAGGGCCGCATCACGCCACGCGGCCAGCCGGGCGAGCTCTGCACCCGCGGCTACTCGGTGATGCTCGGCTACTGGGACGACCCCGAGCGGACCCCCGAGGCCATCGACGCAGCGGGCTGGATGCACACCGGCGACATCGGGGTCATCGACGACGAGGGCTACTGCAACATCACCGGCCGCATCAAGGACATGGTCATCCGCGGCGGCGAGAACATCTATCCGCGCGAGATCGAGGAGTTCCTCTATCGCCATCCGGCGATCCAGGACGTGCAGGTGATCGGCGTGCCCGACCAGAGGTTCGGCGAGGAGCTCTGCGCCTGGGTGGTGATCAAGCCCGGCGAGGCGCTGGAGGCGGACGCGGTACGCGAGTTCTGCCGCGGCCAGATCGCCCACTACAAGATTCCACGATACATAAAGTTTGTGGACGGTTTCCCCACGACCGTCACCGGAAAGGTGCAAAAGTATGCCATGCGGCACGCCATGATCGCAGAACTTGACCTCGTTCTCGAAAACACGGCGTAACTCGGCGCCATGAGGAAGCTGACTTCGGCGGTCGATCCCGCCTCTGCGGCCTTCGCCGCCAACGCAGCGGTCAACCGCGCCCTGACCGAGGAGTTGCGCGACCGCTCGGCCACCGCCGCGCTCGGCGGCTCGGCCCAGAGCCGCGAGCGCCACGTCAGCCGCGGCAAGCTGCTTCCCCGCGACCGGGTGATGCGCCTGCTCGATCCCGGCGCGCCGTTCCTCGAAGTGGGCGGCCTGGCGGCCAACGGCATGTACGACGACGAGGCGCCCGGCGCCGGCGTCATCACCGGCATCGGCCGCGTCTCGGGCCGCGAGGTGATGATCGTCGCCAACGACGCGACGGTGAAGGGCGGCGCCTACTTCCCGATCACGGTGAAGAAGCACCTGCGCGCGCAGGAGATCGCGCTCCAGAACCGCCTGCCCTGCGTCTACCTGGTGGACTCGGGCGGCGCGAACCTGCCGCACCAGGCCGAGGTCTTCCCCGACCGGGAGCACTTCGGCCGCATCTTCTTCAACCAGGCGCGGATGAGCGGCGAGGGCATCGCCCAGATCGCCTGCGTCATGGGCTCCTGCACCGCCGGCGGCGCCTACGTCCCGGCGATGAGCGACGAGACCGTGATCGTCCGCAACCAGGGCACCATCTTCCTGGGCGGCCCCCCGCTGGTGAAGGCCGCCACCGGCGAGATCATCAGCGCGGAAGAGCTGGGCGGCGCCGAAACCCACGGCCGCCGCTCGGGCGTGGTCGACCACGTGGCCGAGAACGACGAGCACGCGCTCACCATCGTCCGCCGCATCGTCGCCAACCTGAACACCACCAAGACGCACGAGCTGCACCTGGAGGAGCCCGAGCCGCCGGCCTACGACCCCGCCGAACTCTACGGCGTCGTGCCCCAGGACGTCCGCGCGCCCTACGACGTGCGCGAGGTGATCGCCCGGGTGGTCGACGGCAGCCGTTTCGACGAGTTCAAGGCGCTCTACGGGACAACCCTCGTCTGCGGCTTCGCCCGTATCTGGGGCTATCCGGTCGCGATCCTGGCCAACAACGGCGTCCTCTTCTCGGAGAGCGCGCTGAAGGGCGCGCATTTCATCGAGCTCGCCTGCAAGCGGAAGATCCCGCTGGTGTTCCTGCAGAACATCTCCGGCTTCATGGTCGGCGGCCGCTACGAGGCCGGCGGCATCGCCAAGGACGGCGCCAAGCTCGTCACCGCCGTCGCCTCCGCCGAGGTCCCGAAGTTCACCGTCCTGATCGGCGGCTCGTTCGGCGCCGGCAATTACGGCATGTGCGGCCGCGCCTACTCCCCGCGCTTCCTCTGGACCTGGCCCAACAGCCGCATCAGCGTGATGGGCGGCGAGCAGGCCGCCTCGGTCCTGGCCACCGTCCACCGCGACGCCGACAAGTGGAGCAAGGACGAGGAGGAGGCCTTCAAGGCGCCTGTCCGCCAGCGCTACGAGGACGAGGGCAACCCCTACTTCGCCACCGCGCGGCTGTGGGACGACGGCGTCATCGACCCCGCCCAGACGCGCGACGTGCTCGGCCTCTCCATTTCCGCGTCCCTGAACGCCCCCATCCCCGAGACGCGCTTCGGCGTGTTCCGGATGTGAGGCAGCGCATGGCGAACTTCTCGGCGCGCCAGCGCCATTCAATTCACCACGAAGCACACCAAGGCCACCAAGCGACTTGGTGCTCTTGGTGTCCTTCGTGGTTCCAAATGACTGCGCCTACGGCGCGCGAGGCGTCTGATGTTTAGGTCCGTCCTGGTCGCCAATCGCGGCGAGATCGCCCGCCGGGTCTTCGCCACCGCGCGCCGCCTAGGCATCGAGACCGTCGCCGTCTTCTCCGAGGCCGACCGCGACGCCGCCCACGTGCGCGACGCCGACAAGGCGGTGCTGATCGGGCCCGCCGCCGCCCGCGAGAGCTACCTGAAGGGCGACCGCGTCATCGCCGCCGCCAAGGCCGCCGGCGCCGAAGCCATCCACCCGGGCTACGGCTTCCTCTCCGAGAACGCCGAGTTCGCGGAAGCCGTCGTGGCCGCGGGCCTGATCTGGATCGGCCCGCCGCCGGGCGCCATCCGCGCCATGGGCCTGAAGGACGCCGCCAAGGACCTGATGCAAAAGGCCGGCGTGCCGGTGACGCCCGGCTACCTTGGCGAAGACCAGTCGCCCGCACGCCTGAAGAAGGAGGCCGAGACCATCGGCTACCCGGTGCTGATCAAGGCCGTGGCCGGCGGCGGCGGCAAGGGCATGCGGCTGGTCGAGAGCGCCGAGGCGTTCGACGCCGCGCTCGCCTCCTGCCAGCGCGAGGCCAAGGCCAGCTTCAGCGACGACCGCGTGCTGCTCGAGACCTACGTCACCCGCCCGCGCCACATCGAGGTGCAGGTGTTCGGCGACAGCAAGGGCAACGTCGTCCACCTCTACGAGCGCGACTGCTCGCTGCAGCGCCGCCACCAGAAGGTGATCGAGGAGGCCCCAGCGCCCGGCATGAGCGATGCGGCCCGCAAGGCCGTCACCGAAGCCGCCGTGAAGGCCGCCAAGGCGGTGGGCTACGTCGGCGCCGGCACGGTCGAGTTCATCGCCGACGCTTCCGCCGGCCTGAAGGGCGACCGCATCTGGTTCATGGAGATGAACACCCGCCTCCAGGTGGAACACCCGGTCACCGAGATGGTCACCGGCCTCGACCTGGTGGAGTGGCAGTTCCGCGTCGCCTCGGGCGAGGCGCTGCCGCTGAAGCAGAAGGACATTGGGCTCAACGGCCACGCCGTCGAGGCGCGCCTCTACGCCGAGAACCCGGCCACGGGCTTCCTGCCCTCGATCGGCAAGCTGGAGAGCTTCAGCCTGCCCACCAACGTCCGCGCCGATAGCGGCGTCGACGAGGGCGACCGGATCACGCCCTTCTACGACCCGATGATCGCCAAGCTGATCAGCCACGCGCCGACCCGCGACCAGGCGATCGCCGACCTGGCCGAGGCCTGCGCCGATGTCGAGGTCTGGCCGGTGAAGACCAACGCCGCCTTCCTGGTCCGCTGCCTGGAGACGCCGGACTTCATCGCCGGCAGCGTCGACACCGGCCTGATCGGCCGCGACCTCGAAACCCTGACCGCGCCGGCCGAGCCCTCGGCCGAGGCGCTCGCCACCGCCGGCTGGGCCTTCCGCGAGCGGGTGGAGAACCGCGAGCCTGAGACGACCCCGTGGGTCGACCTCAAGGGCTTCCGCCTCAATGCCCCGCCGATCGAGACCACCCGGCTGTTCTACGGCGCCCAGGCGGTCGAAGCCGACATGCCGGCCGAGCCGTCGCGCTTCATCCATGTGGAGAGCGACGAGGCGGTCGTGGTGTTCGAGGGCGGCGACGCCTTCGTCTTCCGCGACCATCCGCCGGCCGCCGACGCCGACGGCGGGAGCGGCGGCGACGGCGCCATTCGCGCGCCTATGCCGGGCAAGGTCACCCAGCTCTCGGTCAAGGCCGGCGACACCGTGACCAAGGGCCAGCCGCTGCTCGTCCTCGAAGCGATGAAGATGGAGCACGCGCTGGCCGCGCCCTTCGACGGCAAGGTCGAGGAGCTGTCCGCCGAGCTGGGCGCGCAGGTCAGCGAAGGAACCGTGCTCGCCCGATTGGCGGCGGAGTGAGCGGGGCGTAAGCTCGGCCCATGTCCGAGACTCTTGCCCGCGATCCGCTTGCCGAGGCGCTGACCAAGGCGCTGGGCCCCGATGCCGTGTTCACCGGCGACGCCGCGCTCGAGCGGGCGCAGGGCGCGTGGATGCGGCTGGGGACGCCCGTGGCCGTCGTCTGTCCGAAGACCACCGAGCAGGTCTCGGCAGTCCTGAAGATCGCCCATGGCCTGGGCGTTCCGGTCGTCCCCTGGGGCGGCAAGACCGGCCTTGCCGGCGGCGCCACCGCCGATGGCGCGATCGCGCTCAGCCTGGAGAAGATGAACGCCATCGAGGAGATCGACGTCGCCTCCGCCACCATGACCGTGCAGGCCGGCTGCATCCTGCAGGTCGCCTGCGAGGCGGCGGAAGCACAGGGCCTGCTGCTCCCGCTCGACCTCGGCGCCCGCGGCTCGGCCACCATCGGCGGCAACATCTCCACGAACGCGGGCGGCAACCGCGTGGTCCGCTACGGTATGATGCGCGACATGGTGCTGGGGCTGGAGGCGGTGCTCGCCGACGGGACGGTCGTCACGTCGATGAACCGCCTCATGAAGAACAACACCGGCTACGACCTGAAGCAGCTCTTCATCGGCTCGGAAGGCACGCTGGGCGTGGTCACCCGCGCCGTGCTGCGGCTGCGCAGTGCGCCGATCAGCCAGAACACCGCCTATGTCGCCACCGAGGACTTCGACTCGATCCCGCGGCTGCTGCGGACGCTGGAGAGCGGGCTCGGCGGCAGCCTCTCGGCCTTCGAGGTGATGTGGCCGGCCTTCTACGACCTCGTCACCACCGAGCCGGCCAGGGGGACCCCGCCGCTGGCCCGCGGCTATCCCTACTACGTGCTGGTCGAGAGCCTGGGCGGCGACGAGGCCGCCGACGCCGAGCGGTTCGAGCGCGTTCTGGGGCGGGCGCTGGAGGACGGGCTGATCGTCGACGCGGTCATCGCCAAGAGCCAGGGCGAGCGCGCCAGGATGTGGGCGCTGCGCGACGACGTGGGCCAGGTGAACCGCAACGGCCCCGCCGTCACCTTCGACGTCAGCCTGCGCATCGCCGACATGCCGGCATACGTCGCCGAGATCGACGCCAACCTCCGCGCCCGCTGGCCCAAGGTCGACAACTACGTCTTCGGCCACCTCGGCGACGGCAACCTGCACGTCCTCGTCTGGACCGGCGAGAAGGGGCCAGAGACCAAGAAGGCGGTCGAGGAGATCGTCTACGGCCCGCTGAAGGCCATCGGCGGCTCGGTCAGCGCCGAACACGGCATCGGCCTGCACAAGAAGGCCTACCTGCCGATGTCGCGGAACGAGGGCGAGATCGCCCTGATGAAGACCCTGAAGGTCGCCCTCGACCCCAAGGGCATCCTCAATCCCGGGAAGATCCTGGACTGAACGCCCCGCCTTTGAACGTCATGGCCGGGACAAGCCCGGCCATGACGTTCGTTGGGGGCGGTTAGGCTCCCGCGACCACCCCCGCGTCGTGCAGCCTGGCGATCTCGCCGCCCGACAACCCCAGCACCGCGCTCAGCACCTCGTCGGTGTGCTGGCCCAGCTTCGGCGCGGGCGTGACCGGCCCCCGCGCATCCTGCGGGATCGTGCCCATGGCGCCGGGCGCGTCGTAGGTCAGGCCGCTGGGATGCGTCACCGCCTCGAACAGCGGATTGTCCCTGTAGAGCCGGGTGTCGGAGAGCGCCGCGTCCAGCGTCTGGTAGCTGCCCCAGGTGACGCCGCCGGCGTCGAAGGCGGGCGCCAACTCGGCCGCCGTCCTGGCCGAGAAGGCGCGCTCGAACAGCGGGTAGAGCCGGTCGCGGTGGGTGAAGCGCAGGCCTTCGTCCTTGGCGAACGAGACGCCCAGCTCGGCCTCGACGGCGGCCGCCTCGGCGGCGATGCCCAGCACGTCCAGCGCCTTGCTCCACTGCTTCGGCGTGATGCAGAGCAGCATCAGCTTCTCGCCGTCCCTGGTCGTGAAGTCGCGGCCGAAGGCGCCGAACACGTCGTTGCCCATCCGTGGCCGCTGCTGGCCGGTCAGCAGGGTCTCGGCGGTGAAGCCGAGGTTGGCCATGGTGGCCGCGCCGATGTCGCTGAGCGGCGCGCGGATCTCGCGCCCGCCCTGACCGCGCATCCGCGCCAGCAGCGCCGAGACGAGGCCGAACGCGCAGTAGGCGCCGGTCAGCAGGTCCCAGGCGGCAAGGACGTGGTTGACCGGCCGCTCGTCGCCCTGGGGCCCGGTCATCAGCGGCAGGCCCAGCGCCGAGTTGATGGTGTAGTCCATGCCCTGCGAGCCATCGGCCCAGCCCATGACGCGCACGCAGATCAGGTCGTCGCGCAGCTTCTTCAGCGTCTCGTACGAGAGGAAACCCTCGACCGGGAAGTTGGTGACGAAGAGCCCGCCGTCGTCGCCCGGCGCCGCCGCCAGCCGTTGCGCCAGTTCGCGCCCCTCAGGCCGGGCGAGGTCGATCGCCACCGACTTCTTGGCCTTGTTCAGGCCTTCCCAGTAGAGGCTCGATCCGTTCTCCGCGAGCGGCCAGCGGCGGAAGTCCGGCCCGCCGCCCACGGTGTCGATCCGGATCACCTCCGCGCCCATCTGCGCCAGGTAGAGCCCGCACGTCGGCCCGGCCACGAACGCGGAGGCTTCGACGACCCGGAGGCCCTTGAGAAGATCGTACATCTACCAACCCCGCTCATCCCCGCGAATGCGGGGATGTGGACTGTCCTTGCCTGCTCCCTAGCAGCCCATGGCCCCTGCGGAAGGCAAGTCTGGATCCCCGCATGCGCGGGGATGAGCGGGAGGCTAGGCGATCAGCTTGCCGACCTCATCCACATCTTCCGGCGTGAGTTCCCAGGCGGCCGTCGCGGCGTTGGCGGCGATCTGTTCGGCGGAGGTCGCGCCGGCGATCACCGAACTCACCGCCTCGTGCCCCAGCAGCCAGGCGAAGGCGAGTTCCAGGATCGTGTGGCCACGCTCGGCGGCCCACCTCTCCAACGCCTCGACCTTGTCGAAGTTCGCGTCGCTCATCGCCTGCTGGCCGCGCGCGCCCCAGGCCGCCAGCCGGGTGCCTTCGGGCGGCGCCTCGCCGCGCCGGTACTTGCCCGACAGCAGCCCCGAGCCCAGCGGGAAGAACGGCAGGAAGCCCAGCCCGAAGTGCTCGCACGCCGGCAGCACCTCGCCCTCCACGGCCCGCTCCAGCAGCGAATACTGGTTCTGCGCCGAGACGAAACGGGTCCCGCCGGCGGCGGTCCAGTCGGCGTCGGCGATCTGCCAGCCTGCATAGTTGGAGTTGCCGAGGTAGCGGACCTTGCCCTGGGTCACGAGGTCGTCCAGCGCCCGCAGCGTCTCGTCCACCGGCGTGTCGGTGTCGGGCTGGTGGTGCTGGTAGAGGTCGATGTAGTCGGTGCCCAGGCGCGTCAGGCTGTCCTCGACCGCCTGCATGATCCACTTGCGCGAGCCGCCCTGCTTCTTCGGGTCGCCGCCCACGCGCATGCCGAACTTGGTGGCCAGCACGATGTCGTGCCGCCGCTTGCCCAGGGCCTTGCCGAGGAACTCTTCCGACCTGGTCCCGCCATAGATGTCGGCGGTGTCGAAGAGGGTGATGCCGGCGTCGATCGCGGCGTCCACCACGACCTGCGTCTGGGCCTCGTCGATCCGCATTCCGAAGTTGTTGCAGCCGAGGCCGACCACGCTGACCTTGAGCCCCGAATTCCCCAGCCTGCGCACCTTCATTTGCGGCCTCCCGTTCGCATCTCTCGTTGAGGCCCGAACCTAGCCGCTCGCCCGAGGAAAACACCAGCGCATAGCGCCGGTCTTCAGACTGATTGCCGGGGCGTTCACCTCGTTCGTTGGCGATATTGCAAGGCGCGCATCGTTAACTGCCCGAGAGAACACAAGAAAAGTCGGTCGGGTGACGTCATGCGTCTCGTAACCATCGCAAGCCTGGGGGCCTCCGCGGTCCTGGGCCTCGGCGCCCTCTTCGTCGCCAAGATCGCCCTGCCGAACGCGGCCTCGGCGAAGAGCGTCGCGCCGCGCCTGGAGCAGACCGGCCAGCCCATCGTCGTGGCTTCGCGGGCCATCAAGTACGGCGAGAAACTGGAAGCCGGCATGCTGGCGGTCATCAAGGTTCCGCAGAACGCCGTCCCGACGGGCTCGTTCGCCACCGTCGACCAGGCCCTGCAGGCCGACCATGGCGCCCCGCCGGTCGCGCTCACCCCCATCGCCCAGCGCGAGGCGCTGCTGCCGACCAAGCTCTCGGGCCCGGGCGCGCGGCCGACCGTCGCGGCCGAACTGGAGGAGGGCAAGCGCGCCTACGCCGTGAAGGTCGACGACGCCACCGGCGTCGGCGGCCACGCGCTGCCCGGCGACCGCGTCGACGTGGTGCTGATGCGCGACCTGACGCCGGACGGTCCGACGCGGAACTACATCTCCTACGTCGTCGTGCAGAACGCCCGCGTCCTCGGCATCGACCTCAACGCCGACCCGACGTCGGACAAGCCCGCCAGTCCGAACACCGCCACCATCGAAGTCTCGGTGGAGGACTCGCAGAAGCTGTCGATCGCCGCGACGCTCGGCACGCTGTCGCTGGCGCTGCGCCGCAACGGCGAAGCGACGGTCGCGTCGGCCCGGCCGATGCGCACGGCCGACTTCCTGTCGGGCGGGGCCAGGACCGGCGCGGTGCGCACCGCCTACCGCGGCCCGGCCGTCAGCTACGGCATCCTCATCGTCGAAGGCGCGCCGTCCAAGCGCGAGCGGGGCGCGTCGTCCCGCAAGGCCGCGGCGCCGCCGGTTCCGAAGCCGGTGCTGCCGCAGGCCAACGCCGCCGACGCGCTCAGCTAGGCGGACGCGTCCCATGTCCCAGTTCTTCCGCACCCTGGTCACGGCCCTCGTCGGCGTGGTCGTCGTGATCGCCGCCGCGGCGCCGGCCGCATCCGCCCAGGCCCAGACGCTCGCCAGCGAAGCGGCGCTGCGCCGCACGGTCTACGTGCCGCGCGACAAGTCGCTGTCCTATCGCCTGTCGCAGCCGGCGGCGAAGATCGTCATCGCCCAGCCCGAGATCGCCAAGGTCACCGCCACCGGCGACTCCAGCTTCTACGTCCAGGGCATGGAGTTCGGCTCGACCAACATGCTGGTCTACGGCCCGGGCGGCCGGCTCATGGAAGTCATCGACATCCGCGTGGGCTACGACGCGGCCAGCCTGCAGCACGACCTGACCAACGCCTATCCGAACGAACCCATCCAGGTCCGGAACCTGGGCGAGTCGCTGATGCTGGTCGGGGAGGTCTCGAACTCGGGGGTGCAGGCCCGCGCCGAGCAGATCGCCGGGAAGTACGCCCCTGAGGCGGTGATCTCGCGCCTGTCGGTCCGCGACGCCCAGCAGGTGGTCCTGGAAGTCCGCGTGCTGGAGGCCACCCGCTCGGCGCTGCAGGACATCGGCTTCACCAACCAGCTCACCAACAACTCGTTCAACTTCGCCACCGGCAACGGCCTGATCGGCCAGAGCGCGCCGGCCGGCGTCTTCCAGTTGTTCGGCGGCGTAGGGAACATCTCGATCGACAACAGCCTGGTGGCGCTGGAGGAGAAGGGCGTCATCCGCACGCTGGCCCGGCCGAACCTCGTCGCCATCTCGGGACAGAAGGCCACGTTCCACGCCGGCGGCGAATATCCCTATCCGGTGCCGCAGCGCGACAACGTGCTCAGCCTCGAGTTCCGCAAGTACGGCGTCGAGCTGACCTTCACGCCCTTCGTGCAGGACAACGGCCTGATCCGCCTGGAGGTGGAGCCCAAGGTCAGCCAGCTCGACTTCACGAACTCGCTGAGGATCCTGGGCTTCACCGTGCCCGGCCTGATCATCCGTCAGACCAAGACCACGGTGGAGCTGCGCGACAACGAAGCGCTCTCGATCGGGGGCCTGTTCCAGCGCGAGTACGCCAACTCGATGCGCCAGGTGCCGGGCATCGGCAACGTGCCCGTCCTCGGCGCCCTGCTGCGATCCAGCCGCTGGAAGCAGGCCGACACCGAACTCATCGTCATCGTCACCCCGCGCTACACGACGGCGGCCGACAAGGCGAAGGCGGCGGCCATGCAGGCCCCGCCCGGCAAGGAGCCCAGGGCCGCGGACCTGATCTTCGGCGGCAAGGCGCTCGATCGCCCGCTGACCCCCGAGGAGGGCCGTTGATGGCGCCTCTGAACCTGATCCGCGGCCGGCGTATCCTGGCCCTGGGCGCCGGCGTTTCCGGCGCCGCCGACGGCCCGCTGGCCGGCGCGGCGATCGAACAGGGGGCGGTGACCCAGCTCGAGGGCCTTCCGCAGGGCGCCTGGGACCTGGTGCTGATCGACGCCGACGCCTGGGACGCAGGCCAGCTTGCCCAGGCGGTGAAGTCGCTCTCGGCGCTCAGGTCGCCGCCGCCCGTGCTGCTGGCGGGCGAGACCCTGCCGGCGGGGCTGGTCCGCAACATCCTGCGCCTGCCCGCGTCCGACATCCTGGAGGCGCCCTACACGCCCGACCAGCTCGCTGCCGCGGTCGCCAGCCTGATCGCCGAGGCGCAGCCCGCGCCGGCGCCCGGCGCCGAGATCAACTCGCGCTGCTGGGGCGTCACGGGCGCCGTCGGCGGGTCGGGCGCGACGACCATCGCCATCGAGATCGCCCACACGCTCGCCGCCCGCTCGGGCAAGGAGCGCGCGGTCTGCCTGGTCGACCTGA
>NZ_JAEUMO010000037.1 GCF_016793285.1 Phenylobacterium sp. | reverse complement strand
GCCCCTCTCGACCATGGCCTTCCTGCAGTTCATCGGCCCGACCATCGGCTTCGCCATCGGCGTGGCCCAGGGCGAGCCCTTCACGACGCTGCACGCCACCTCGTTCGGCTTCATCTGGGCCGGGGCGGCGGTGTTCCTGGTCGGTGCGTGGCGCCGCTCGCGCGCCATCCGCGCCGCCGTCGCCGAAGTGGCGGCCGAATAGCGGTTCCGTACAAAAACGCATAGCGGGTCTGTGAAATCGCTGATCTATGCAGCGTTCAGATGGCGCTATCTAAACAGTGTCCAGACGGACAGCGCCGCTCCCCTGGCGCTTCGACCCGAAACTCAGAGGTGTGTGTCATGACCTTCTTCTCGACCTTCGAACGCCAAGCCGACCGCATCGTCCCGCTGGCGATCCTCGTCCTCGGCATGCTGACCGCCTTCGCGACCGCCGGCCTGGGCGCCTGAGCCCCTCCACCGCCGCCGCGACGGATCAGGGCCCCTCGGGGCCCTTTTTCGTTTCCGCCTCTCCCCCGAGCGCGTAGCGCGAAGAGAGGGAGAGGGTAGGGAGAGGGCCGGCTCGTGCAGACGTGATCCGCCGTTGGTGCGACGAGGGCCACGGGTGACGTGCGGGACCTCGACAGGCTAACGGAGTCGCCCAGCCGGCCCTCTCCCTACCCTCTTGTCTGTGAGAAGTCTGCGAGAGGGAGGGAGAGGTGATTCAGAGCGCCGCGTAGGCGAGTTCGATCAGGCGCTTGGGACGTGTGTCGCCCATGAGCGCCGTGCCCTGCTTGTTCATCACGTAGCCGCAGCCGAGCTTCTTCGTCGGGTCGGCGAAGGCGCAGGCGCCGCCCCAGCCGGAGTGCCCGAACGCGCCCGGCGTCGGGCCCCACGGGAAGCAGGGTTCATTCCGCATGAAGCCCGCGCCCCAGCTCATTTCGTAGGGCAGCACCAGGTCCTGGCCGCGGATGCGCTCGCGGGTCGCCTCGGCGATCAGCGCCGGCGACAGGATCTCGTCGCCCTCCAGCCAGCCGTCGTTGGCGAGCGCCCCCATCAGCCGCGCCAGCGCCTCGGCCGTCGCGTAGCCGTTGGTCGACGGCACTTCCATGCGCCGGTAGTCCGCCGCCGCCTTGCCCGCCGCCGAGGACCAGGGCGCCAGGAAGGCGGCGCGGGTGGCCTCGTTGATCTCGCCGAAGTCGGGCATGGCGCTGGGCCGCACGAGATCGGCGACGCGGTCGTCCGCGCCCTCGGGCAGGCCGATCCAGAGGTCGAGGCCGAACGGCGCGCCGATGTCTTCCCGGAACGCCGTGCCGATGGTGCGGCCGTCCACGCGCCGGAAGATCTCGCCCGCGAGGTAGCCCACGGTCACGGGATGGTAGCCGCTGGCGGTTCCCGGCGGCCACATCGGGGCCATGGCGGCCAGACGGGCGCAGATGGCGTCCCAGTCGGTCCACAGCGCGGGGTCGATGGGCTCCGGGAAGCCCGGCAGGCCGGCCTGGTGGGAGATCGCCTGCTCGACGGTGACGGCGGCCTTCCCGGCCTGGGCGAACTCGGGCCACACGTCGGCGACGGGCTGGGCGTAGTCGAGCCGCGCGGCGTCCACCAGGCGCGCGATCATCAGGGCGGCCACGGCCTTGGTGGTGGAGAACACCGGAGCCAGCGTCGCGGCGTCCCAGGCCCGCTCGCGACGGCGGTCGGCGAAGCCGCCCATCAGGTCGAGCACGACCTCTCCCGCCTCGACGAGGGTGAAGCGCGCGCCCAGCTCCTCGCCGGCGTCGAAGCTCGCCGCGAAGGCGTCCTTGACCGCCGCGAAGCGGGCCGGCGCGAAACCTGTGATCTCAGCCATCTCCGACGCTGGATAACGGTCGGCCGCCGGATGGCAAGCGGCGCGTCAGAGCGGCTCGACGCGCACCGGGGCGGTGGGGTTCACGATGCGCTCGGCGAGCGCCACGATCGGGAGTTCCGTGGACTTCCAGGCCTGGGCCGCCGCGACGGTCTCGGCGGCGGCGCGGGCGGCCCGCTCGGCGGCGTCGCGGGGATCGCGGCCTTCGACCAGTCCGGCCCCGAAGCTGGCGGTGACGAGGTCGCCGGTGCCGTTGGGGGCGGTGGCGATGCGGCGGTGGCTGAACAGCACCGCCTCCTCCTTGTCGACGTAGAGCAGGCCGATCTCGCCCTCCCCTGCCGGCGCCGAGGTGACCAGGGCGGGCTTGCCCAGGCTGCGGGCCGCGTCGCGCGCGTCGGCGGCGGTCTCGATCCGCTTGTCGGCCAGGAAGGCCAGCTCCCAGAGGTTGGGCGTCAGCCAGTCGGCGAGCGGGACCAGCCGGTCCTCCACCGCCTGGGCCACGTCGTACTTCACGTAGAGTCCGCCCGGCGCGTCGCCGAGCACCGGGTCGACCAGCACCAGCGGGCGCGCGCCCCAGGCTTCGCTGCGCTCGGTGACGCGCACGCGTTCGATCACCCCGGCGGCGATCTCCACCTGCTCGGGGTCGGAGAAGTGGCCGGTGATGATCAGGTCGACCATGCCGAAGAGGGCGTCGGCCTCGATGTCGCCCAGCATGCGCCGGAACACGTCGGGCGAGGTCACCTCGCCCCTGCCGCCACGCGCCGGGGTGCGACCGAACATTGCGGTGGGCGCCAGCACGGGGTCGATCTTGTGCGCGGCCAGCACATACTGCTGCGCGGCCCCGCCGATGCGCGAGGCGGCCACGAACGACGAGAGGATCAGGGCGAGCGGCACACCTTCGCCGTTATCGCAGAACCCGTTGGGGAACCAGCGCTATTCTACTGCAGATGGTGAATCGTTCAGCAACTATCGCTGGAGTAGCGTCAGCGCCGATGCGCCCCCAGGTTGTGAATCGCCGTTCACATTGGCGCGGTGCGGCCCCCGCAAACGAAAAGGGCGGCCCGCGAGGACCGCCCTTCCGCGACACAGCCCTGGCGACGGGCTTGTCTAATAGCGGTAGTGCTCGGGCTTGAACGGACCCTGCGGCGCGACGCCGATGTAGTCCGCCTGGTCCTTGGAGAGCGTGGTCAGCTTGGCGCCCAGCTTGTCGAGGTGGAGCATGGCCACCTTCTCGTCGAGGTGCTTGGGAAGCGTGTAGACCTTCTTCTCGTACTTGGCGCCGTTCACCCACAGCTCGATCTGCGCCAGCGTCTGGTTGGTGAACGAGGCCGACATCACGAACGACGGGTGGCCGGTGGCGTTGCCGAGGTTCACCAGGCGGCCTTCCGACAGCACGATGATCTTCTTGCCGCCCGGGAATTCGACGTGGTGGACCTGCGGCTTGATCTCGTCCCACTTGAAGTTGCGCAGGCCGGCGATCTGGATCTCGCTGTCGAAGTGGCCGATGTTGCAGACGATGGCGTTGTTCTTCATCGCGCGCATGTGGTCGACGGTCAGCACGTCCTTGTTGCCGGTAGCCGTGCAGAAGATGTCGCCCTTGTCGGCGGCGTCTTCCATCGTGACGACCTCGTAGCCCTCCATCGCCGCCTGCAGGGCGCAGATCGGGTCGATCTCGGTGACCATGACCCGCGCGCCGCCGTTGCGCAGCGACGCCGCCGAGCCCTTGCCCACGTCGCCGTAGCCCAGGACGACGGCGACCTTGCCGGCCAGCATCACGTCGGTGCCGCGGCGGATGGCGTCCACCAGGCTCTCGCGGCAGCCGTAGAGGTTGTCGAACTTCGACTTCGTGACGCTGTCGTTGACGTTGATGGCGGTGAACGGCAGCTCGCCGCGCTCGTGCATCTGGTACAGGCGGTGGACGCCCGTGGTGGTCTCTTCCGACACGCCCTTACAGGCGTCGCGGATGGCGCTGTAGAAGCCCGGCTTCTCCTTGAGGTAGCGCTTCATCACCGTGAAGAGCGCTTCTTCTTCCTCGTTGGTCGGGTTGTTGAGGATCGAGGGATCCTTCTCGGCCTTCGGGCCTAGCACGCACAGCAGCGTCGCGTCGCCGCCGTCGTCGAGGATCAGGTTCGGATAGCCGCCGTCGTGCCACTCGAAGATCTTGTGGGCGTACTCCCAGTACTCGACCAGCGTCTCGCCCTTGATGGCGAACACGGCCGTGCCCTTGGCCGCGATGGCGGCGGCGGCGTGATCCTGGGTCGAGAAGATGTTGCACGAGGCCCAGCGGACCTCGGCGCCCAGGTGTTGCAGCGTCTCGATCAGCACCGCCGTCTGGATGGTCATGTGCAGCGAGCCGGCGATGCGCGCGCCCTTCAGCGGCTGGGCCTTGCCGAACTCGGCGCGCACAGCCATCAGGCCGGGCATCTCGGTCTCGGCGATCTCGATCTCCTTGCGGCCCCAGTCGGCCAGCGAGAGATCCTTCACGACGTAGTCGGTCATCTTCAGTCCTGATGCGGGGAATGCGTTGCCGGCCCCTATAGCGGGACCCGCACAGGCTATCAACACTCATATAAGGAAATCTTTATGCGTCCCTCGCTTGGGCGCCGCAGGGAGACCGGTCTAAGCGGCCTCCGGTTCCTCCCCCGGAGTAAGCTTACCCATGAACGTCCCCGTCCACGTCGCCGACCCGGCGAGCCCCCGTCACGACTGGACGCTGGAGGAGGTGGAGGCGCTGTTCGAGCTGCCGTTCACCGAGCTGGTGTTCCGGGCGGCCGAGGTCCACCGGCGCTGGTTCGACCCCACCGAGCTCCAGCTTTCGCAACTGCTCAGCGTCAAGACCGGCGGCTGCCCGGAGGACTGCGGCTACTGTAGCCAGAGCCAGCACTTCAAGACCGCCACGCGCGCCGCGAAGCTGCTGGACGCCGCGACCGTCATCGCCGCCGCGCAGGAGGCCAAGGCGGGCGGGGCGCAGCGGTTCTGCATGGGCGCGGCCTGGCGCGACGTGAAGGACCGCGACCTTCCGAAGGTCGCCGCCATGATCTCGGGCGTGAAGGCGCTGGGCCTGGAGACTTGCGCCACCCTCGGCATGCTGACGCCCGCGCAGGCCGTGACCCTGAAGGACGCCGGCCTCGACTACTACAACCACAACCTCGACACCGGCCCGGACTACTACGGCCAGGTCGTCACGACCCGCACCTACCAGGACCGGCTCGACACGCTGGCCGCCGTCCGCGACGCCGGCATGGCCACCTGCTGCGGCGGCATCGTCGGCATGGGCGAGACGCGGCGCGACCGCGCGGGCCTGCTGCGCCAGTTGGCGACGCTGCCCAGCCACCCGGAGAGCCTGCCGATCAACGACCTGATGCCCATCGACGGCACGCCCCTGGGCGGGAGCGACCCCGTCGACGTGCTGGAGTTCGTCCGCATGATCGCCGTCGCGCGCCTGGTCTGCCCGAAGTCGATGGTCCGCATCGCCGCGGGCCGCGAGCACATGAGCAAGGAGATGCAGGCGCTGTGCTTCCTCGCCGGCGCCAACTCGATCTTCGTCGGCGCGCGCCTGCTCACCACCGACAATCCCGGCCGCAGCAAGGACGACGAACTGCTCGCCGACCTCAGGATGCGGCCGATGGGCGCCGCCTGCTGACAGGTTCCGGCCGCGTGTTGCGCCAGAGCTTGTCGGCGGACGGCTAGCCCCGCCGTCCTCGGGCCTCTATCTGGGGCTCTCTGGAGGGAGCGCGCGTGGCCGAGCCGATCATCGACATCCAGGGGCTGTCCAAGACCTACGCCGGGGGCTTCCAGGCGCTGAAGGGCGTGGACCTGACCATCCGGCGCGGCGAGATCTTCGCGCTGCTGGGCCCGAACGGCGCCGGCAAGACCACGCTGATCGGCATCGTCTGCGGACTGGTCCGGCTGAGCGGCGGCAAGGTGATCGCCGACGGCCACGACATCCAGAAGGACTTCCGCGCCGCCCGCGCCAAGATCGGCCTGGTGCCGCAGGAGATCTCGACCGACGCCTTCGAGACGGTCTGGGACACGGTGAAGTTCAGCCGCGGCCTGTTCGGCAAGCCGCCGAACCCCGCCCACCTGGAGAAGGTGCTGAAGGACCTCAGCCTGTGGGACAAGAGGTCCGAGAAGATCATGGCGCTGTCGGGCGGCATGAAGCGGCGGGTGATGATCGCCAAGGCGCTGAGCCACGAGCCCGCCATCCTTTTCCTGGACGAGCCCACCGCCGGCGTCGACGTCGAGCTGCGGCGCGACATGTGGGAGATGGTCCGCGGCCTGCGCGAACAGGGCGTCACCATCATCCTGACCACCCACTACATCGAGGAAGCCGAAGAGATGGCCGACCGGATCGGCGTGATCTCGCACGGCGAGCTGATCCTGGTGGAGGAGAAGGCGCAGTTGATGCGCAAGCTCGGCAAGAAGCAGTTGACCCTGCAGCTCCAGGAGCCGCTGAGCGCCGCGCCGCTCATCGACGGCTTCCCGCTGGAGCTGGCGGGCGAGGGCGGCCAGCTCGTCTACACCTTCGACGCCCAGGCCGACTCCACCGGCATCGCCGAGCTGCTGCGCCGCCTCGGCGAGCGCGGCATCGACTTCAAGGACCTGCGCACCGAAGAGAGCAGCCTCGAGGACATCTTCGTCAGCCTGGTCCGCGGAGGCCGCGCATGAACCTGCACGCCGTCCGGGCCATCTATCTGTTTGAAATGCACAGGTGGTTGCGAACCATCGTCCAGAGTGTGGCCGCGCCCGTCATCACGACCTCGCTCTACTTCATCGTCTTCGGCGCCGCGATCGGCAGCCGGATGCCCAGCATCGGCGGCGTGAGCTACGGCGCCTACATCGTGCCGGGCCTCTTGATGCTGTCGATCCTGACCGAGAGCATCTCCAACGGCTCGTTCGGCATCTACATGCCGAAGTTCGCCGGCACGATCTACGAGGTGCTGAGCGCGCCCGTCTCGGCCGGCGAGGTGGTGCTGGGCTACGTCGGCGCCGCAGCGTCCAAGTCGGTCGTGCTGGGGCTCGTGATCCTGGCCACCGCACGGATCTTCGTGCCCTACGAGATCGGCCACCCGCTGGTGATGCTGGCCTTCCTGGTGCTGACCTCGGTGACCTTCAGCCTGTTCGGCTTCCTGACCGGCATCTGGGCCGACGGCTGGGAGAAGCTGTCGATCATCCCGACGCTGGTGATTACGCCGCTGACGTTCCTGGGCGGCAGCTTCTACTCGATCGACATGCTGCCGGGCGTCTGGAAGCAGATCGCGCTGGTGAACCCCGTCGTCTACTTGGTCAGCGGCTTCCGCTGGAGCTTCTACGGCGTCTCGGACGTGGGCGTGGGCGTCAGCCTGGCGGCGACGCTGGGCTTCCTGGCGGCGTGCCTCGCGGCGATCACCTGGATCTTCCGGACCGGCTGGCGGCTGAAGACGTAGGCGCTACTCGTCTTCCTCGAACCGACCCTCGACGAGGTCCACCAAGGCGGCCACCGCCATCTCGGCCTCTTCGCCGTCGGCGGTGATGTCGATTTCGCAGCCGGGGCCGGCGGCCAGCATCATCAGGCCCATGATCGAGCGGGCGTCGACGGTCGTGCCGTCCTTCGAGACCTTCACCTCGGCGTCGAAGGTGGCGGCGAGCTTGACGAACTTGGCCGAGGCCCGGGCGTGCAGGCCGCGCTTGTTGACGATCTCGACGGTGCGGACGGCGGGGGTCAGCTCACTTCTCTCCGGCCAGGACGTAAGAGGCCACGGAGATGTACTTTCGCCCGGCTTCCTGCGCCGCCGCAACCGCATCTTCCAGCGGCGCGCGGGTACGCAGGGAGGCGAGCTTGATCAGCATGGGCAGGTTGAGGCCCGCGATGACCTCGGCCTTGGTCTGCTCCATCACCGAGATGGCGAGGTTCGAGGGCGTGCCGCCGAACATGTCGGTGAGCAGGATGACGCCGTTGCCGGCGTCGACCCGCTTGCAGGCCGCCAGGATCTCGTGGCGACGCTTCTCCATGTCGTCTTCCGGGCCGATGCAGATCGACTCGACCGCAGCCTGCGGGCCGACGACGTGCTCCATCGCGTAGACGAACTCTTGCGCCAGACGGCCGTGAGTGACGATCACGAGGCCGATCATGCCGGACGATCCAAGGGTATCCCCACCCGAGACGGCGCCGGAACAACGGGCGCGAGCGGAGCTAGATACGCTTCTTGTGCGCCGCGTCAAAGGCCTCCAGCGCGCGGCCTAGTTTCGCAGGCGCCGAGACTTCGAACGGGTCTGCCGCCAGGAGTGGAACCGCCAGGCCCAGGATCGCTTCGGTTGCGGCGTCGGGCATCCGCTCGGGCGTTCCGAGCCGCACCTTGAGCGCGATCTCGCAGAAGCCGACCGGCGCGACCGCGACGATGCCCTGCCCCCGGATCTCGATCAGCCCCGCCAGCGGGTCCGGCGCGCGGCCCCAGAGCCGGCCGTCGTCGGTCCAGAGCAGGACCCGGTCGTCGGCGACGAGGCGGAAGCCGTGGTCCAGGGCGCGGAGCGCCAGGTCGCTCTTGCCCGCCCCCGACGGCCCCTCGATGAGGATGCCGCGCCAGAGCCCGCCCGTCCGCCGGGCGATCAGCCCCGCGTGGACAATCACTCGCCGGTCTCCGGGAGCACGAGCGTGAACATCGCGCCCAGGACCTTGCCCTCGGCGCCGGTGCGGTTCTCGGCGCGCAGCATGCCGCCGTGCGCCTCGGCGATCTGCCGGGCGATGGACAGCCCGAGGCCGGAGTTCCCGCCGAAGGCCGAGCCCTTCGGCCGCGACGTGTAGAAGCGCTCGAACACGGTCTCGAGGTTTTCCGGCGGGATGCCCGGACCGTTGTCGGAGACGGTGACGATCGCCTCGTCCTGCACGCGCCAGAGCCCCACCGAGACGGTGTCGCCCGGCGGGCTGAACGAGCGGGCGTTGTCGATCAGGTTGCGCAGGATCTGGCCCAGCGGGCCTTCCCGGCCGACGACGGTGATCGCCTGCAGGCCCGCGTGGGCGTGGTAGGTCACCTGCACGTCGCCCGGCTTGGCCACATTCTGGTAGGTGGAGACCACGTCGCCGACGAGGCGGTTGAGGTCGATCAGCCGGGGCTGGTCGCGCGAAAGCTCGGCGTCGAGGCGCGAGGCGTTGGAGATGTCGGTGACCAGCCGGTCGAGACGCTGGACGTCGTTCTTCAGGATCGAGAGCAGCCGGTCGCGGGCGGCCGGGTCCGTCACCAGGTCGAGGGTCTCCACGGCGGAGCGCAGCGACGTCAGCGGGTTGCGGATCTCGTGCGCCACGTCGGCGGCGAACGACTCGATGGCGTCCATCCGCTCCGAGAGCGCCTGGGTCATGGCTTCCAGGCTGCGGGTGAGGTCGCCCACCTCGTCGTCGCGCCGCGCGAGGTCGGGCAGCGATATGGCGCGGGTGCGGCCGTGGCGAACGCGGTCGGCGGCGCGCGCCATGCGCAGCACGGGCTGGGCCACCAGGCTGTTCAGCAGGAAGGACGAGATCACCGTCACCGCGACGGCGATGAGGATGAACGGGATCAGCGCCGCGCGCTCGCGCGCGATGATGGCGTCGACGTCGCTGGCCTCCAGCGTCACCACCCCCAGCACCGCGCGCACATGCCGGATCGGCAGCGAGACCGAGACCACGCGGTCGCCGTCGGCGTTGCGCCGCAGTCCGGCATAGCGGTGGCCCTGGAGCGCCGTCGCGACCTCGCGCTGGAGCGCCGCCTGGCGTTCCTTGAACGAGGGCGGCTCGGCCTTGGGCATCAGGTCGAGGCCCTGGGTGGCGTCGCGCGGCCGGGCCGGGGGCAGTTCGCGCGCCTCGACCTCGTCGGCCATCCAGTCGGAATCGGCGACCAGGCGGCCCCGGCTGTCGAACAGCCGCGCCCGCTGGGCCTTGGGGTTGGAGAGCGTCTGGAGGAGTTCCGTCGCGTAGGCCGCATCCATCTGCGGCTCGGGCTCGCCCACCGTGGCGGCCTGGTTGAGGATCGAGGCGATCAGCTCGCCCTGGGTCGACAGGCTGTCGATGCGCGCGTTGACCAGGCCGCGACGCAGCTCGTTCAGCACCAGCGCCCCCGAGATCAGGATCGCCAGGCCCAGCAGGTTGAACGCCAGGATCAGGCGGCCGAGCCGCGAGCCCGGCAGCCCGGTGAACTTCAGCCGCGGCCGCGCTGTCTTGCCCCGGACCGTGCGCTCGAGGACCCCCAGCTCGGGAGGCGCGTCGGCGGCGGTCTCAGGACTCCCGGTATCGGTAGCCGACGCCATAGAGGGTTTCGATCGCGTCGAACTCAGGATCCACCTCGCGGAACTTCTTCCGCATGCGCTTGATGTGGCTGTCGATGGTGCGGTCATCGACGTAGACCTGATCGTCGTAGGCCGCGTCCATCAGGTTGTCGCGGCTCTTCACGAAGCCCGGGCGCTGCGCCAGCGACTGCAACAGCAGGAACTCGGTGACGGTGAGCTTCACGGGCTTGCCGTCCCACAGGCTCTCGTGGCGCGCCGGGTCCAGGGTGAGCTTGCCGCGCTTCAGGGCGCGCGCGTTCAGGTCGGCCGCGGCCGCGGGGCTGGCCGGATCGTCGGGCTCGCCGCGGCCGGCGCGGCGCAGCACCGCCTTCACGCGTTCGAGCAGCAGGCGCTGGCTGAACGGCTTGTGCATGTAGTCGTCGGCGCCGAGGTTGAAGCCGAGGATCTCGTCGATCTCCTCGTCCTTCGACGTCAGGATGATAACCGGCACCTCGGACGTTCGGCGCAGCCTGCGCAGCACCTCCATGCCGTCCATCCGCGGCATCTTCACGTCGAGGATGGCGACGTCCGGCGGATCGTTCTCCAGGGCCGCGAGCCCTGCCGCGCCGTCGAAATAGGCTTTCACGGTGTGGCCGTGGCTCTCGAGCGCCAGGCTGACCGACGTCACGATATTCTCGTCATCGTCGACGAGTGTGATCTTCGCCATCTGAGGTGGAATTCTCCTTAACCGAAGTCATGCAACCTATTGGGCCTTCACCGTGGCCTCAATGGGGCCGCGACCGGAAAGGTGAGCAGGGTCAACGCAGCCTTAAGCTGTTTGGTCGAACGTGGTTCCCCTCGACGGGGGGCAGACGTTCGCGATGAGCGGGACGAGAGTGCATTTCGAAGTCTTCATCCGGAAGATCGCCGGCGCCCCCTGGTCGCTGGACCTCGCCACCGAGAACCGCGCGACCGCGACGCAGACCGCCCAGGACCTGATGGCCGAGGGCCGCGTCGCCGCGGTGAAGGTGACGAAGGAGGTCTTCGACGAGGAGACCCGCGAGTTCAACTCGGTGGTCATCCAGAAGCTGGGCGCGGCCGACGTCGCGGCGAAGTCGACCCCGCGGGAAGAGCCGCAGCCGCTGTGCGTCACCCCGCAGGACCTCTACACCGTCCACGCCCGCGAACGGATCGGCCGGCTCCTGGAGGGCTGGCTCGAGCGCAACAACGCCACGCCGTTCGAACTGCTGCACCGGCCCGACCTGGTCGAGAAGCTGGAGGCGTCGGGCACCGACCTTCAGCACGCCATCCAGAAGATCTCCGTGCCGGAGGCGCACGCCCGCTCGATGAGCGTGCATGAGCTGATCCGGACATTCCACGCGCTGATCGAGCGCGCGGTCGAGCGCCTGATCCGGGACCAGAAGAAAGGCGTGCTGCCGGACCTCGACAGGGAAGGCTTCGCCGCCGCCGCCGAGCGCCTGGCCCAGAACCCCGAGCGCGGCTACCTGCTGGGCGCGGGCGTGGCCGCCTCGATCTCGCCGGCCCCGACCTGGGTCGAGAAGGTCACGCGCCTGATCGACCTGGCCGACGCGGCCCCCGCCGCGGGGCTTGGCCGCGCCGCGGCGCTCGACGTCATCCAGCAGCCCCTGTCCGAGATCCTCGAGACCAAGCCGGGCATGACCGACGTCATGGGCAAGGGCCGCGACCTCGGCGCCACCCTCGCGTCGATGACCCGCCTCGCCGCCTTCGACGCGGTGGAGAAGCTGATCCTGGTCGAGAAGTCGGTGCAGAAGGTGATGCCCGAACTCTCGCCGCTGGCGCTGCGCCTGGCGAAGTGGCTGTCGGGCGAGCAGTTCAAGGAGACCCGCGCGGCGATCGGCCGGCGTATCCTGCGCGACCTGACGGGTCCGCGCCGGCTCTGCCCGGGCGACGCCGAGCGCGAGATCGACGTGCTGCGCGCGCTCGCCATGTCGCTGACCGCGGCCGCCGGCAACCTGCTGCCGCTGGAGGACGTGCAGGCCGCGTTCGCGGCTCGCTCGCGGATGCTCGTCACCGGCGACTTCGTGGAGGCCTACCTCGGCCAGGGGCGCACCAGCTTCGAGGAGGTCGAAGCGCTCATCTGGCTCACCGAGAACATCATCGGCGCGGCCAACAAGCGCCAGGCCGCGGGCTGGGTGAAGGCGGTCGTGAACTCGCTGAAGTTCGACAAGGAGCTGACCGACGGTCACGAGAGCCCCGGCGAGCGCCTGTCGCGGCTGGCGGGGCTGTCGCGCGCCGTGGCCCGCTGCGGCCTGGTCACCGAGGACTACCAGCCGATCCAGGAGAAGCTGGGCATGATCGGCGGCGACATCGAGAGCCGCGCCAAGCTGTCCCAGAGCGTCGCCGCCGCCAACGCCCCGCTGATCCAGCGCCTGACCCTGCTCCTGAAGCTGGCCGCCGGCGAGAGCGCGCCGCAGGGGCCCGCCGCCGCACGCGCCCGCTCCGAGGCGCTGAAGCTCTTCAGGCTGGACGCGACTCGCGCCGAACTCGCGGCCTCGCCCACGCACATGGCCCAGGTGCGCGAACTGATCCAGGCGGCGGGGATGGCCGCGTAGATCGCAGGCCACGGGGCCGATCTAGAGCCGCAGCGCCGCCTTCAGCGCCGCGACCACGCGGCCCACGTCCTCGTCCGCCATCCCCGGGTATAGCGGCAGCGAGAGGCACTTCGCGTACCACGCATCGGCGCCCGGCAGGTCCTGCTCGCCGTAGAGGCCGCGGTAGTAGGACTGGCGGTGGACCGGGATGTAGTGGACCTGGGTGAGGACGCCCTCGGCCTTCAGCGCCTCGACCACCTCGCGCCGGCTGGTCCCGGCGGCGGCGAAGTCGATCAGCACGGTCATCAGGTGCAGGACCGGGTCGCTGTAGGCCGGCTGGGCGGCCTGGCGCACGATGGGGGCGAGCGGGGCCAGGGCCTCGCGGTAGGCGCCGGCCAGCGCGCGCCGCCGCTCCGCGAACCGCGGCAGCTTGGCGAGCTGCGAGAGGCCCAGCGCGCAGAGGATATCGGGCAGGCGGTAGTTGAAGCCCGGCTCGGGCATCTCGTACCACCACAGATCGGCCTTCGGCGGCCGCACCATGCCGTGCGAGCGCAGGAGGCGCAGGCGTTCGGCCAGCTTCGGATCGCCGGTGGTCACCATGCCGCCTTCGCCCGTGGCGATGGTCTTCACCGGATGGAACGAGAAGGTGGCCATGGCCGAGTGGCGCGCATCGCCGATCGTTTCCGCCACATTGCCGAACTTTGCCGTCGTTCCGAGGGCGTGCGGCGCATCTTCGACGAGAACCGCGCGGTGCTGATAGGCCAGCTTCTCCAGCTCGGGCAGGTCGCAGGCGTCCCCGCGCAGGTGGACGGGAAGCACGGCGCGGAGCCGGCGGCCCGCCAGCTTGCCGATGGCGGCCTTCAGCGTGGCCGGCGTCATGAGGCCGCTGGCGGGGTCGACGTCGGCGAAGATCACGTCGGCGCCGACGTAGCGGGCGCAGTTGGCGGTGGCCAGGAAGGTGATCGACGGCGCGATCACCGCCTCGCCCGGCTGCACCTTGAGCGCCAGCATCGCCAGGTGCAGCGCCGCGGTGCCGTTGGCGCAGGCGACGGCGTGCCTGGCGCCGACCGCCTCGGCGAACGCCTGCTCGAAACGCTCGACTGTGGGCCCCGTCGTCAGGAAGTCGCCGCGCAAGGCCTCGGCCACGGCGGCGATGTCGTCGTCGTCGATGGTCTGGCGGCCGTAGGGGAGGATCGCGTCCGTCACACCCGGCCTCCCCTCAGTCGTTCGACCGGCGGCGGCGCTCGTGCGGCTTGTTCTCGTCCAGCATCCGCAGCAGGCCCGGCCCGTCGAGCCACTCGGGGTTGGTGTCGCTGACATAGCTGAAGTCGTCGGCGATCGCCGCGCCGCGCAGCGGCTCGCGGGTGTATTCCACGAACGCGGGCTCGATGGCGTAGCGGTCGCCGAGGTCGACGGTGTTCCGCGCGTCGTCGGCCGAGATCATCATCTCGTGCAGCTTCTCGCCGGGACGGATGCCGATGAGCCGGGTGGCCATGTCCGGGGCCATCGTCGCGGCGATGTCGGTGATCCTCATCGAGGGGATCTTGGGCACGAAGATCTCGCCGCCGCTCATGCGGTCCAGCGACGAGAGCACGAAGTCGACGCCTTCGCCGAGCGTGATGAGGAAGCGCGTCATCCGCGGGTCGGTGATCGGGAGCTCAGCCGCGCCGCGCTGGATCAGCCGCTGGAAGAACGGGATCACCGAGCCCCTGGAGCCGACCACGTTGCCGTAGCGCACCACCGCGAAGCGCGTGCCGATGTCGCCCGAGAGGTTGTTGGCCGCCACGAAGGTCTTGTCCGACGCCAGCTTGGTCGCGCCGTAGAGGTTGATCGGGTTGCAGGCCTTGTCGGTGGAGAGCGCCACCACCTGCTTCACCCGGTTGGCGAGGCAGCCCCACACCACGTTCTCGGCGCCGAGCACGTTGGTATGGATGCATTCGGACGGGTTGTATTCGGCCGCCGGCACCTGCTTCAGCGCCGCGGCATGGATCACGATGTCGACGCCGCGCAGCGCCAGGCTCAGCCGCTCGCGGTCGCGCACGTCGCCGAGGAAGAAGCGCATCGCCAGCATCTGCTCGGGGCCGAAACGCTCGGCGAGGTCGATCTGCATCTCGCTCTGCTTCAGCTCGTCGCGCGAGTAGACGATCAGCTTCCGAGGCCTGGCGTGCGTCAGCACGGTCTCGATGAAGCGGCGGCCGAACGAGCCGGTGCCGCCGGTGACGAGGATGACCTTGCCGTCGAGGTCGAGGTTGGTCGGCGCAAATCGGCCCAAGGGGCCCTCCGCGTGGCTGGCGAATCGCCCGCCTGTTCTTTCAGGCCCGCGTAAAGAGACCGCTAACCATGATCGGCGAAGCTCGCCGCGCCATGGACCGCCGCCTGTTCCTCGCCCTGACGGGCCTCGCCGCGCTCGCCCCGGCCGCCGCCGGCGCGGCCGAAGAGAAGAAGAAATCGGGCGGCGGCAGCTATGTCCCGATCCAGACCCTGCTGGGGTCCACGTTCAAGGCGAGCGGCGCGCGCGGCGTTCTGGCGGTGGACTGCGGCCTCGACGTTCCCGACGCGGCGCTGCGGACCCGCGCCACGCAGTCGATCCCGCGCCTGCGGGCCGCCTACGTGCAGACCGTGCAGGCTTATGCGGCCGGCCTCGCCTCGGGCGCGCTGCCCAGCGCCGACTACATCGGCCAGCAGCTCCAGCGCCAGACCGACGTCATCCTCGGCAAGCCGGGCGCCCGCGTCCTGCTGGGCGCCATCGTCGTCAACTGACCGGTCGGCGCCTCAGGCCGGGGTGGCCCAGGCGCGGCGGCGCAAGGCTGCGCCGACCCCTGCGAAGCCCAAGATCAGCATCGCCCAGGTCGAGGGTTCCGGCACCCCCGCGCTGGCGCTCGCGTAGCGGACGTCGTCGAAAAAGTGGAACTCGTTGTCGCCGCTCACCGTGATCGTGGTGAACGCCGTCGTGCTCGTGAAGCCGAAGAAGCCGTCGTTCACGGCCGGACCGGCGAAGGTGTCCCCGTTGACGGTGAAGCGGATACCCGATCCGGAGAGCACGTTCCGGTAACTGGCGCCAAAGGCCGTGATCGCGGTGTCGAACGTGATGACATAGCCGTAGGGCAGGGCGCAGAGGCCGCAGACGTCGCCGTAGGCCTCGCCGCTCGCCACCCCCATGCCGCCGACGCCGTTCGTGGGGTCGCCCGTCAAGGTGAACGGGCCGACATCGTAGCTCGTCCCCTCAAAGCTGCCGTCAGGCGTGGCGTTGAAGTCGAAGAGCGTGGTCGGCCCGGCCGCCGCCTCGAAGTCGACCTGACCGGCGTAGGTGGTGACGGCCGCCATCGACGGCGTCGCGGCCAGAACCACGGCTAGGGCCGAAGACGCGAGTGCGATCATTTTCACGGGCTGCTCCATCTCGAAATCGCCACAGGGGTCGACAGGTTCGCGATTTAGGCGAGGCTCATCAACGATGCGCGCGTCTCGGGCGAATCCCGCAACCGGAAGCCTCATTCCATGCCGCGATCAGGCCGCTCGACGTCGCTTCGGGCCCGGCAGCGGGAGGCCGACCTAGCTTGCGATCTCGTCCATGAACGCGGCGAGGGTCACATCCAGGGCGGTGACCCCCTCGGCGTCGTGGGTGGCCAGGGTGACTTCGACGCGGTTGTAGACGTTGAACCACTCGGGGTGGTGATCGAGCTGCTCGGCGCGGATCGCCACGCGGGTCATGAACCCGAAGGCCTCGTTGAAGTCCTTGAAACGGAACGTCCGCTGGATGGCGTCGCGCCCGCCCGCCGGCTTGCTCCAGCCGGGCAGGTCCTTCAGCGCCGCCTCGGCGCCGATCTTCGACGGCCGGCTCACGCGAACGCGAGCCCCGTGGCGACCGAAAGCTCGTCCAGGGTCTGGTCGACGTTCAGCACCTTGATCGCCTTCATGCCCAGGCCGGCGGCCGGCTTGCAGTTGATGCCGAGGTCGTCGAGGTAGATGCAGGCGTCGGGCTGCACGCCCAGCAGGTCGCACATCATCAGGTAGATGCGCGGGTCGGGCTTGCGCACCCCCGCCTTGCTGCTCTCGATGATCGCGTCGAACAGCGGCATGACCTGGCCCATGGCTCCGGCCGCCTTCTGGGCGCCGTCCTGGCCCGGCGAGTGCTCGGAAACCACGTTGTTGGTGATGCAGCCCACCTTGAAGCCTGCCGCCTTGCAGGCCTTCAGCGCCTCGACCATCCGGGGGCGGAGCTCGCCCGCCAGCCTGGGCAGGACGTCGGCGCCGCGCAGCGGATGGCCCAGCGCCGTCGACTCCGCGAGGAACAGCGCGTCGAAGCCCGCGGCGTCGATCTCGTTCCGCTCGAACAGGGCCCAGGCGTTGGTGTCGGGATCGGTCGCGTTGACCCTGCGGATCAGGTCCACGGGCAGGCCGCGCTCGGCCTCCAGCCGGTTGAAGGCCTCGAAGGGCGAGGAGGTGAAGACCCCGCCGAAATCCCAGATCACCGCTTCGACAGCCACACACCGCTCCTGCACCAGTTCTCAGCGGCGCGGACGCTAGAGAGCCGCAATCGGACGTGCAAGTAAGGCGCGATGCTCCCGCGCCGCTTTCCCCGCCCGGACCGCCTTCCGCGACATGTGCGCCTGGGCCTCTACGCGCTGGCGACCGCGATCCTGCTGGTCCTGTGCGTGCTGCCGACCGCCGACCTGCCCGACCCGGGCACGGGCGACCGCTTCGAGCACATGGCGGCCTGGTTCGTGCTGACGGCCACCGGCTACCTGCTTGCGCCGAACCGCGCGCTCGCGATCCCGGCCTACGCCCTGGCCTTCGGCGCCTTCATCGAAGTGGTGCAGGGCCTGACGCCGACGGGCCGCCACTCCGACCCGCTGGACTTCGTCGCCGACGCGGTGGGCGTGGCGCTGGCGGTCGCGGGGTACGTGGCGGCGCGGCGTATGGCGCGCGCCTGACGCGGCCACTATGGTCGCGCGCATCATGCCGGACGCGTCCAAGCCCTTCATCTACCTCGCGGTCCCCTGCTACGGCGGCCAACTGAACCTCTATTTCGTGCAGTCGCTGCTGCGGCTGCAGGAGGCCTGCCGCACCCGGGGCATCGGCCTGCATGTCGACATGATGGGCGGCGAGGCGCTGATCACGCGGGGCCGCTCGCGCCTGGCGGCCCAGTTCCTGGCGCACCCCGAGGCGACGCACATCCTCTACATCGACGCCGACATCGGCTTCGCGCCCGAGAACGTCTTCCGGCTGCTGGACGCCGACAAGGACGTGATCGCCGCGGTCTGCCCGCTGAAGCAGATCGACTGGGAGAAGGTGCGCGCCGCCGCCAAGGCCGGGGTGAAGGACCTGCAGGCCGCCTCGATCGGCTACGTCGTCCGCTTCATCCCCACGCCGGACCATTCGGTCGAGGTCGTGGACGGCTTCGCCAGGGTCTCCTACGGCGGCACCGGGTTCCTGATGATCGGGCGGCCCGCGATGCAGCGGCTGTTCGACGCCCATCCCGAGCTGCGCGCCAACATGCGCGACATGGCCGACAACCAGGCGGCCGAGACCGTCATGGTGTTCGACACCATGATCGAGCCCGAGACGGGGGCCTACCTTTCCGAGGACTACGCCTTCTGCCGCCGCTGGCGCGACCTGGGCGGCGAGATCTGGGCCGACGTCTCGGCCCGCCTCACCCACGTGGGGCACGCCGCCTACACCGGCAGCCTCATCGAGGCGATGCGGCCCGGCTGAACCTACTGTGCGGGCGTCGCGGCCACGACCCCCGGCGGATCCTTGACGACCGGGGCCTCCGGCGGCGGCCCGGCCGCGGCCCGACGCGCCAGGATGGCGGCGCGGGTCGCCTCGTAGCTGGCCTTGTTGATCGCGTAGCGCCCGTAGCAGATCGCCGCGATCACGCCCGGGATCGCCGCCAGCACGCCGTCCCAGAGCGCCAGGTTGACCAGGGTGTCGTGCGCCACCGCGCCGGGCCTGGCCTTCTCCGGGAAGGCGATGATGAAGAGCACGAAGCCGGCCAGCAGCGAGCCGATGGCCTGGTCGATCTTCGCCGCCAGGGCGCGGGTCGAGTAGAGGATGCCTTCCTGCCGGACGCCGAAGCGAAGCTCGTTCTCGTCGGCGATGTCGGCCAGCGCCGACATGGCGCCGATCTGCAGCACGCTCATCGAGCCGTACGACAGCGCCGACCAGGCGATCAGCATCCACACGAGGCCCGGCGTGTGCGGCGTCAGCACGCCCATCATGCCGGCGACGAGCGGCGCCGCGGTCGTGATCGAATAAGCGACCGCGCCCCAGACCATGGTCGCGCGCTTGTCGAACTTGCCGTGCATGCGCGCGGCGAAGACGAAGGCGGTGGCGTAGCCGGCGAAGCTGCCGATCACGAACAGGCGAAGCTGCTCGCTGTTGAGGCCCCAGTAGAAGGTCGCCGTGTAGAG
>NZ_JAEUMO010000032.1 GCF_016793285.1 Phenylobacterium sp. | reverse complement strand
GGCTTCTCGAAGGTGGCGTGGTCCTGGATCTTGTCCGGGTCGAAGACGACCACGTCGGCGTAGTTGCCAACCTTCAGCGTGCCGCGGTCGTGGAGGCCCAGGTTGTGGGCGGGCAGGGCGCTGAGCTTGCGCACCGCCTCGGCCAGCGTGAGGCGCTTCTCGTCGCGCACGTACTTGGCCAGCAGGCGGCTGAAGTTGCCGTAGGCGCGGGGGTGGGTGGAGGAGAGCAGGAACGGCCCTTCGGGCGCCTGGCCCTCGGCGTCGGAGCCGAAGCTGACCCAGGGCAGGGCGGTCTGGCGGGCGACGTTGGCCTCGTCCATCAGGAAGTAGACCACCTGCACGCGGCTGCCGTCCTCAATGACGAGGTCGATGGCGGCGTCGCGCGCGTCGACGCCCCGATCCTTCCCTACCTGCGCCAGTGTCTTGCCCGTCAGCCCCTTCAGCTTGGGGTTCTTGAAGCCGACCAGCAGCGTGCCCTCGGGCCCGGCGTAGCGCATCAGGTTCGCGAACCCGCCGTCCTCCAGGTCCATCTCGGCCTTCACCTTCGCCCGCGTGGCCGGGTCCTTCAGGCGCGCGATCCACTGCTCGACGCCGCCGGCCTGCACCCACGTGGGCATCGCCGCGTCCAGGCCCGTCGAGCCCGCGGTGTAGGTGTACATGTCGGCGGTGATCCGCTGGCCGGCGGCGCGCGCGGCCTCCACCTTGGCGATCACCGCGTCCAGCTTGCCCCAGTTGGGCCGGCCCGACTGCTTCAGGTGGTAGATCTCGGCCGGAGCCCCCGAGCGCCGCGAGATCTCGATCAGTTCGTCGACCGCCTCCAGCAGGCGCTTCTCCTCCGAGCGCATGTGGCTGATGTAGAAGCCGCCGCACTTGCCGGCTTCGGTGACCAGCGCCGCCAGCTCGTCGGTCTCGGCGAACGTCCCCGGCGCATAGATCAGCGACGAGCCCACGCCCATCGCGCCGTCCTCCATCGCCTGCTTCACCAGCGCCCGCATCGCGTCGAGCTGCGCCGGCGTCGGATCGACGTCGCCTTCGCCCAGCACGTGGATGCGCACGGTCGCGGCGCCCACGAACGAGGCTACGTTCACCGAGACGCCCTTCTTCTCCAGGAACCGAAGGTATTCGTCGAGCGAGGTCCAGGGGATCGCGTACTTGATGTCGCCCTGCCGCTGGATCGCCAGGGCCTTCATCTGCGGGTTCAGCGGCCCCATCGAATCGCCTTCGCCCATCACCTCCAGGGTCACGCCCTGCTTCAGTTCCGAGAGCCCGCGGCCGTCGTGGATCAGGCTCTCGGTCGACCACGACAGCATGTTGATGAACCCCGGCGCGACGGCCTTGCCGGCGGCGTCGACGGTCTTCTTCGCCGCCCCGGCCGGGCAGGACCCGACACAGACGATCCGCTGCCCCTTCACGCCCACGTCGCCCTTGAACGCGGGGCCGCCGGAGCCGTCGTAGATCGTCCCGCCGCGGATGATGAGGTCGTAGGCGGGCGCCTGACCCTGAGCGGATGAAGCGAGCAGGGCCGCCGTCGCAGCCAGAACCAGTCGAAGCTTCATTCTCGCCACCCCACCCCACGGAACGTCATGGCCGGGCTTGTCCCGGCCATCCATAGACACCGATCTCGGCAGGTTCGCAGCGGCGCCTGCCGGACACAACCCGAAGCGCCCGCGTGTCTGGATGGCCGGGACAAGCCCGGCCACGACGTTCAAAAGGAGGGCGAAGGAAGGCGACTACCGCTTCCGGACGAACACCGTCCCCGCCGAATAGCCCGCACCGAACGAGCAGATCAGGCCGGTCTCGCCGGCGGCGAAGTCGTCGTTGGCCTTGTGGAAGGCGATGATCGAGCCGGCGGAGGAGGTGTTGGCGTACTCGTCCAGGATGATCACGTTCTCGGCCGCCGTAGGCTCGCGGCCCAGCACGCGCTTCCCGATCAGCTCGTTCATGTTGATGTTGGCCTGGTGCAGCCACATGCGCTTCAGGCCGTGCGGGTCGATGCCGAGGTCGTTCGCGTGTCCGACGATCATCTCCGAGACCATCGGCACCACTTCGCGGAACACCTTGCGGCCCTCCTGCACGAAGAGCTTGTCGTTCGCCCCGACGCCTTCCGGCGCGGCGCGGTTCAGGAAGCCGAAGTTGTTGCGGATGTTGTTCGAGAACTGAGTCTTCAGCCGCGTGCCGACGATGTCCCAGCCGCCCTGCGCCTGGTCGGCCCGCTCCACGATCACCGCGGTCGCCACGTCGCCGAAGATGAAGTGGCTGTCGCGGTCGCGGAAGTTGAGGTGGCCAGAGCAGATCTCCGGATTGACCATGAGGACGGCCCGCGCCGAGCCGCCGGTCACGAAATCGGCCGCCGTCTTGATACCGAAGGTGGCCGACGAGCACGCCACGTTCATGTCGAAGGCGAAGCCCTCGATCCCCAGCGCCTGCTGCACCTCGATCGCCATGGCCGGATAGGCCCGCTGCATGTTCGAGGCGGCGCAGATCACCGCGTCGATCTGCGAGGCGTCCTTGCCCCACCCCGCGATGGCCTGCCTCGCCGCCTCCACCGCGATCTCGGCCAGCACCGAGATCTCGTCGTTGGAGCGCTCGGGGATGTTCGGCGCCATGCGCTCGGGGTCGACCAGGCCGGTCTTGTCGATGACGAACCGCGACTTGATGCCCGACGCCTTCTCGATGAACTCGGGCGAGGAGGGGGCGAGCGCGGCGACTTCGCCCGCTGCGATGGCGTCGGCATTGGCGGCGTTGAAGCGTTCGACGTAGGCGTTGAAGGTCTCGACCAGCTCGGCGTTCGAGAGGCTGTGGGGCGGCGTGTAGAGGCCCGTGGCCGCGATCACCGCTTCGGTCATTCGAGTAACTCCTGCCCCCGGGCACGCTGTTTGCCCTGATTAGCACGTCGCGGCGGGCCGTCAGCGCCGATTGTGGCCCCTCAGCCACAGATACGGAACGAACAACCCTTCGCCATAGAACCGTCCGGCGGGGGCCGCGTTTGGCGACGATCCAGCGACGGCTGGGCGGGCTGTTCAGCGACCAGAGTACGGAGTTCCTCCCCAAAATGAAAAACGCTCTCATCGCCGCGGCCTCGCTGGCCGCGATCGCCGCCGCCGTCCCTGCCGCCGCGCAGGCCCAGGACGCCGCCACCACCAACGCCGGCGCCTACGTGAACCTCAACCTCGGCATCGGCAGCTACGGCTCGGCCGACGTGAAGGTGATCCAGGGGCGCGCGGGCTACCGCTTCAACGACTGGATCGGCGTCGAAGGCGAGCTCGCCACGGGCCTCGACAGCGACAAGGACACGATCTCGGGCGTGCGCGTGAAGCAGACGCTCAAGCACGAGGCGGCCGCCTACCTGGTGGGCTTCGCGCCGATCGCCGCCAACACCGACCTGATCGCCCGCGTCGGCTACGGCACGACCAAGGCCAAGGTCAGCGCCGCGGGCGTCTCGGCCTCGGACTCGAACGAGTCGTTTAACTACGGCGTCGGCGCCCAGCACCGCTTCGACGGCGTGAACGGTGTCCGCGCCGACTTCACGCGCCAGGAGTTCAACAACGGCGGTGGCCACGCCAACGTCTGGACCGTCGGCTACACGCGCAAGTTCTAGGAGACCGGGCTGGCGGGCGCAGGCGCGTTCCCGGTCCTCTCGAGGATGCCTGCGTACCGCAGGGAAGGCCACCGCGTCGCAGCGGTGGCCTTTTCCTTGACCGTCGCCCCCCTCGCGCCCACGCTCCGGCGCTCAATGAGGGGAGGAGCGCATGGACGAGGCGTTCTTCGTTCAACTGGCCGCTTCGGCGGCGGCGGTCGCCGTGCTGGTGGGAATCGCGGCCTGGGCCAAGATCGCGCGGCCCGTCGGCCCGCTGGACGAGCACAAGGCGCGTGCGCTCCTCGCCGAGGAGTTTCCCGCGCGAGCGGTCGACGCCGTCTGGATCTCTTCCGACGGAGCCGGCGCGCTGGCCAAGTCCGGCGGCCTTGCGCTGGTGATCTGCCGCGTGGGCGACGGCTTCGCGGCGCGCCAGATCCCGTGGCCGCAGGCGGTCTCGGCGACGTTCAGGAACGGCCGCCTCTCCATCGACCTCTCCGATATCGCCGCGCCGCGCGCCGTGATCGCGCTGCCCGCCTGGCCGCCGAAGAGCTTCAACGGGGACCTCGCCGCTTGATCCCCGATCCGATCCACGCGGCGTTCGACCCGGTCGCCTACGCCACGCCGTTCTTCATCCTCACCGTCATCCTGGAGATCGTGCTGGCGCGCTTCGGCAAGGCCGACGCGCGCTACGAGGCCAGGGACACCGCCGTGTCGCTCGGCATGGGCCTGGGGTCCAGCGTGGCGGGCGTGCTCTTCGGCGCGCTCGGGTTCACGGCGGTGGTGTGGGTCTGGCAGAACCACCGCATCTTCGACATCCCGATGACGGCGTGGTGGGCGTGGATCGCCGTCTTCCTGGCGGAGGACCTGACCTACTACTGGTTCCACCGGCTCAGCCACGAGCGCCGGGTCTGGTGGCTCAGCCATGTGAACCACCACTCCAGCCAGCACTACAATCTCTCCACGGCGCTCCGGCAGACCTGGACCGGCGCGCTGAACGGCAGTTGGGCGCTCTACGTGATCCTGTCCCTGCTGGGCTTCCCGCCGGCGATGGTGGCGATCCAGAAGGGGGTCAGCCTCGTCTATCAGTACTGGATCCACACCGAGGCGATCCGGCGGATGCCGGCCTGGTTCGAGGCGGTCTTCAACACGCCCTCGCATCACCGCGTGCATCACGCCAGGAACCCGGTCTACCTCGACCGCAACTACGCCGGCATCCTGATCGTGTGGGACCGGCTGTTCGGCACCTTCCAGCCCGAACTGGACGACGAGCCCTGCCGCTACGGCCTCGTGAAGAACCTCGCCACCTTCAACATCGTCCGCGTCGCCTTCCACGAGTGGATCGCCACCGCCCAGGACATCGTGCGCCACCCGCGCCACGCCCTCGGCTACCTCTTCGGCCCCCCCGGCTGGAGCCACGACGGCAGCCGCGAAACCAGCGCCATGATCAAGGCGCGGGCGGCAGAGGCGAAACCTGCGACGGAACGGCTGGACGCGGCGGCATAGCTTCAGCCCCTTCTTCCGCTCGCGGGGATGACCGCGGTTCCTGTGTCTCTGATCTGGAGGGTCCAGTTCCGCTCGCTCGTCATGATGCAGACCGCGAACATCAATCCCGCAGCAGCGGCAGGCTCAGTCCGCCCACCGGCCGGGCTCCGAGGATCTCGCGGCGGAAGCGGAAGAGTTCCGCCGGCCTGCCGCCGGTGTCGACGTCCTGGCGGCCCAGGCCCTGGAGCAGATCGGCGCGTTCCAGGGCGCGGCGGAAGTTCTGCTTGTGCAGGGGCACGCCGGCGATGGCTTCGACGGTCCGTTGCAGCGCCGACAGCGTGAAGGCGTCCGGCATCAGCTCGAACACCACCGGACGGTACTTCAGCTTGCCCCGCAACCGCCCCAGCGCCGTGGCCAGGATGCGGCGGTGGTCGGAGATCATCGGCTCGCCCAGGGCGATCGTCAGGGCGTCGGACCGCAGCGGCGCGGCCTCGCTGCGGTCGCGGGCGGCCTCGGGAACCAGGCCGGCCTCGTAGAGCAGCTCGTAGCGGTCGAGCACGCGCTCCTCGTTCCACGGCGCGCCGTCGAGCGCGAAGAGCAGCCGGGCGCGGGCCAGCTTCTGGGCGTCGGCGCCCGCCCAGGCGCGCAGGGCGGCCTCGACGGCGTCCAGCGCGTCCGGCCGGCCGGTCCGCCAGTCCTCCCACGGGAAGATGCGCGACCAGGGCCGCCATTCGCTGCCGGCGAAATGGGTGTCCACCGCCGCCGGAGCCAGGGCCAGGTAGCCCACGGAAATGACCCGGCTTGCGCCCGCGCCGTCCCCCAGGTCGGCCAGCGGCGCGTCGCGGCCGGCGTCGCCGAAGGTGTAGAGCTGCTCGACGTAGCCCAGGTCGAAGCGCGTCTGCGCGGTCACGTAGGCCCGCAGCGCCAGCTCGAACGTGCGGTCAGCGTCCGGGTCGAAGGGGCCGAAGGGCAGGCCGGCGGGGTCGCCTGCGCCGCCGTGGCGCACCGTGAGCGCCACCGCCTCGCCGTCGCGGATGGCGACGACCACGGCGCTCAGCCCGATGACGACGGCTCTGGTCATGGGGCCCGCGTCATTCGGTGTCGAACGCCTGATCGTGGCGCTGATAGCCCGCGGCCTCGGACAGCACTTCGAACCGGCGCAGGTAGTGCGCCTGCGCGTCGAACGGCGCCTGCGGCTCGATCTTCAGGTGGTAGCCGGCGGGGGGGGCGCCGAAGAAGTCCAGCGATTCCTCGTGGCCGAATCCCGCCAGTTGCGTCGCCTCGAAGAACGCGCAGGCGCGGTCGGCCTGCTTGATCAGCTTCTTGACCGCCGTCGGCGTCCGGGCGGGCAGGCCGAAGCGCACATGGATGGCGTTCTCCAGCCGCTCCTCGAACAGCTTGTAGTCGTAACCCAGGGCCGCCTTGAACGGGCTGATCATGTCGCCGATCACGTATTCCGAGGCGTCGTGCAGCAGCGCCGCCAGCCGCCAGCGCGGCGCCACGTCGGGCTGGATGTGGGCGACGATCTCCTCGACCACCACCGAATGCTGGGCGACCGAGAAGGCGTGCTCGCCGACCGTCTGGCCGTTCCAGCGGGCCACGCGGGCCAGGCCGTGGGCGATGTCCTCGATCTCGATGTCCATGGGCGAGGGGTCGAGCAGGTCCAGCCGGCGGCCGGAAAGCATCCGCTGCCAGGCCCGGGGCGCCCCTTGCGTGCGACGCAGCCCTTTTCTCACCTGCGCATTCCTCTCAAAGTCGAGGTCGTGAACTGGCCCAGGACCTGAGAAAGATCAATCCGGGCCGCACGGAACAGGCTAAGTATCCAGCCGGAAAGAGGAAGGATGCACCGATGAGCTGGGCTCGCATCATGGCGCCGCTGTCCGGAGGGCAGGGGGACGCCGCCGCCGTCGCCGCCGCGAAACTGGTCGCCGAACCGTTCGGCGCCGAGCTTGCGTGCGTCTACACGCCCGCCGACGTCGCCGACGTCATGCCCTGGATGGGCGAGGGGTTCCTGGGCGGCGTGCAGACGACCGCCCTGGAGTCGCTCAAGGAGGCCACGGCCGCCGGCGAGGGCAATGCGCGCAAGGCGTCCGCCGCCGCCGGCTACGCCAAGACCCAGTTCGTGGCGTTGCAGACGCCGGTCTGGGCCGGGCTTTCGGCCGAGAGCCGCCTTTCGGACCTCGTGGTCTTCACCAGCGATCCGTCGAAGGGGCGCGGCCCGCTGGCCGAGGCGTTCCAGCAGATGGTCGCCGACGAGCAGCGTCCCGTCCTGATCGCCAAGCCGGGCCTTCGGGTCGGCGGGACGGTGGTGGTCGCCTGGGACGGCGGCAAGGAGGCCTCGCGCGCCGCGCGCCTCGCCACGCCGCTCCTCGAGAAGGCGTCGCGCATCGTGATCGTCGGCGCGCCGAAGGCGAGTTCGCGGTCGTTCGATCCCGATCGCCTGAAGGCCTACTACGGCGCCCGCGGCATCGACGCCGAGATCCAGATCCTGGACGACGCCGGCGACGCTGCGCCCGCCATCCTGCACGCCGCCGCGGCGGCCAACGCCGATGTCCTGGTGGCCGGCGCCTTCGGACATCCGCGCCTGCAGGAGTTCATCTTCGGGGGCGCCACGCGGACGCTGCTGAACTCGGACGGCCCGTCCCTGTTCCTGTCCCACTAGCGTACATATCTGAACTGCCAGGAGGTAACGTCATGGCCCTGTCGCGCATCGTCATGCGGCTTGCCCGCAACCCCGGAACAGAATTCGCCGGCGGCGACGACCACCGCGGCTACGCCCTGACTGCGCCGCTGACGGCCGATGGCATGCTGGACGAGGCCGCCTATTCGAAGGCGCGCGACGCCTGCACGGTGCGCCGCTTCGCGCCGGACGAGGACGCCGCCGACGGCCGCCTGGCGCGCAAGGGCCAGAAGTGGTTCTTCGACTACGACGAGGACGATCCGTCCGACGACGAGCCCGTCCATCGCCTGGGCCAGCACCGCTTCGCTGTCGGCGAATACGTCACCGTCACCGACGAGGACGGCCGCCCGCTCACCTACAAGGTGGTCGAGGTGCAGCCGGCGGCCTGAGCGGCCGTGATCGGCGAGGGTCCGGGCGCAGCCCTAGAGCATCGTGCCGAAAAGTGGCCGCCAGCTTTCGGCGATAACGATGCGAAATCAAGAATCTGGAGCGCGCTCTAGACCCCGCCGTTCTTGCGCACCAGACGCTTCACGTCGTCGTAGACGTCGTCGCCGTCGTGCCGTTCGGACTTCGACTTCACGACCGCCACGGTGATCGGCCCGCGCTTGGGCCCGCCCGCTTCGTAGCCGACGTAGCGGTAGCCGTCCGGCAGGTCTTCTCCGGTGTAGACGAAGGTCGCGCGGACCCCGCGCTTGTCGGGGTTCAACTGCTCGCCGCGCAGGCGCACGTCGCGGCGCATGCGGACGGTCGCGCCGTCGCCGCCGGCGTCGATCCGGATCGGACCGACCTGGACCTTCGCGGTGTCGTCGGACTCGTTGGCGACGATGTGGATGCCGGGCAGGTTCACCCGGGTCGTGCCGTCGCCGGACTCCGTGACGACCGTCTTGCCGTCCTTGACCGAGACGTTGACCGCGTCGGTGTCCTTGCCGTCGACCTTGACCTTGCTGTCGACCTTCACGTTGCCATCGGCGTCGGCGTGCAGTTCGACGCCGCCCTTCGCGTCGCCGCGGGCCTCGGCCTCGGCGCGCGCCGCGGCGCCCTTGGCCCCGGCGTCGGGCTCGGCGGCCTTCTCGCCGTCCTTGCCGTCGGCCGCGGCCGACGGGGCCGTCCGATTGGCAAGCAGGGTGGTCTCGATGTTGGCCAGGGCGCTGTCGACGCCGCCGGCGGTCGAGACGAGCTGCAGGGTCACCTCGGCGCCGTCGGGTGCGGCGTACATGCAGGTCTTGCCGTCGGACGTGGCCATGGTGCGCGTGAGTTCGCCCTGCTTCATCGGGCACTCCAGCGCCGCACGCGCGGCGGGGACCTTGGGTCCGCAGGCGGCCGCGGTCAGCGCGAGGGCCGAGGCGGCGGCGAGGTAAAGCGGCTTCATCGAAAAAGGGCTCCGTCCTGTTGCGCGCGCCGTCAGCAAGGGTCGGTCCGGTGCTGCGTCCGGCGGCGCGCTGCTCTGGACAGCGCGCCTTCCGGGGCGGCGAACCGGTGTCCACCTCGCATGAAGGCCCGCGAAGGCTGGCCGGAGCCCTTCTAAAAGGCGAGTGAATTCGCGGTAAGTTACGCCCGGGTGTTACGCCGGGCGCCTGTTCAGGACTGTCCGGGACGCGCCGCGCCCTCGCGCCGGGCGAGGAAGGCCAGGCGCTCGAACAGATGCACGTCCTGCTCGTTCTTCAGCAGGGCGCCGTGCAGCGGCGGGATCAGCTTGGTCGGATCCTTCTCGGCGAGCGCGTCCCCGTCGATGTCCTCGACCATCAGCAGCTTCAGCCAGTCCAGCAGCTCCGACGTCGACGGCTTCTTCTTCAGGCCCGGCACCTTGCGCATGTCGTAGAAGATGCGCAGCGCCTCGGCGACCAGCTTCTGCTTCACGCCCGGATAGTGGACGTCGACGATCTCCTGCATCGTCTCCGAGTCCGGGAAGCGGATGTAGTGGAAGAAGCAGCGGCGCAGGAACGCGTCCGGCAGTTCCTTCTCGTTGTTGGAGGTGATGATCACGATCGGCCGGACGGCCGCCTTGATCGTCTCGTTCGTCTCGTAGACGTAGAACTCCATCCGATCGAGCTCCTGCAGGAGGTCGTTCGGGAACTCGATGTCGGCCTTGTCGATCTCGTCGATCAGCAGGACAGGGCGGCCGGCGTGCTCGAACGCCTCCCAGAGCTTGCCCTTCTTGATGTAGTTCTTGACGTCCTTGACGCGCTCGTCGCCGAGCTGGCTGTCGCGCAGGCGCGTCACGGCGTCGTACTCGTAGAGGCCCTGCACCGCCTTGGTGGTCGACTTGATGTGCCAGGTGATCAGGTCCGAGCCGAGCGCCGCGGCGATCTCGTACGCCAGGACCGTCTTGCCGGTGCCGGGCTCGCCCTTGATGAGCAACGGGCGCTCGAGGGCGATCGCGGCGTTCACCGCCACCTTGAGGTCTTCGGTGGCGACGTAGTTGTCGGTCCCTTCGAAACGCTGGCTCATTCAGGCTCCCCATGCGGACGAAGGCCCGCATTCGAACAGTTGTTTGTCCGGCGCCAGCCTATAGGGCCGCGCGCGAGGATCAAGCAGGTTCCATCGCCGGGCGAACCGCAGCTTCGAAGCGCCTCGCCTCACGGTGCGCGCGCATCGGCCCGGCGCGGCCGGCGCCTCGCGCTCAGCCCTCGCCCCGGACGTACTCGCCGAGCGCCTGGCAGAGCCGGGCCATGGCCGAGTCCCAGTGCCCGAACGCGTCGGGCAGGAAGACGCGGGTCTGCGGATACCAGGGATAGCGATCGGTCCCGAGCCGAGGCCACGAGCTGATCGAGGAGACCATCCAACTGGGCGTCCCTACCGCCGAGGCGATGTTGAACGTCGCGTTCGAGAAGCCGACGACGAGGTCCATCGCCGCGCAGAGGGCGGCGACGTCGTCCAGGTCGTCCTTCAGGTCTATGCCCGGCGGCTGCCAGATCTTCACGCCGAAGTCGCGCTCGGCCTGGGCGATCTCCTCGGCGCAGTCGCCGTACTGCAGGTTCACGAAGCAGACGCCCGGAACGTCGAACACGGGCTTCCACTGCTCGAACTGCGAGAAGAAGCGGGTGCGCCCCTTGCTGATGTTGCTCTTCCAGAGCAGGCCCACCCGGGGCCCCGCCGGCAGGGCCTGCAGCTCTTTCGTCCAGTGCGCCACGCGCGCCGGATCGGGGGTCAGGTAGCCCTTGTGGTCCGGGAAGGCGTCCAGCCTGCGGCGAAACTCGCGCAGCAGGCTGCCCATCGGAGTCCAGAGGTCGACCGTCTCGAGATCGGTGTCGGGGCAGCGGCGCACCGCCTGCGTGGCCACCACGTTGGTGATGTGGCGCGTGACCTCGGCGTCCGGGAAGCTGCGCTGGAACAGGCCCACCAGGCGCCGCTCGACCGAGATGCGCAGACGCCCCGTCGGCCCCAGCCGCTCGACGATGTCGGGCAGCACGCCCGCGAACAGGATCTCGTCGCCCAGGCCTTGCTCGGCGACGACCAGGAAGTCCTTGCCCTTCAGTTCGCCGCCCGGCTTCCAGCGCGGCCGGTCGATCCAGAAGTGCGTGACGCCGGCGAACTGCGCCGACAGCCGCGCCTCGTAGTCGTCCCAGCCCGCGCCGATTTTGCCGAGGCAGAGCTGGTAGGTGGAGCGCGCCAGCAGCATCATCTGCTTGTCTTCGGCGGTGTTGATGCGCTTCAGCGCCGTGTCGCAGTCCTTCAGGGCGCCTTCGTTGTCGCCCAGCCCGTGCTTCACCTGGCTCAGGTTGTAGCGCGCCTTGCCGAACTTCGGGTTCAGCCGCACGGCCTCGCCGAAGAAGGTCGCGGCGTTGGGCAGGTCGCCCTGGTCCATCACCACCGAGCCCAGGGTGTTCCAGAGCATCGGCGTCTCGGGATGCGCCTGGATCGCATTGCGCAGCAGCTCGATCGTCTCGTCGACGCGGCCCTGCTCGCGCATGACGCTGGCCAGGTTGTTGACGCCGTCGGCCTTCTCAGGCGCGTGCTGGATGTAGCGCGTGAAGAGCTTTTCGGCCTGCTCGTACATCCCCATCCGGAAGGCGAGGCGGCCGAGGTCGTTGGCCACTTCGGCGTGGTCGGGCAGCAGCTTGAGGGCCGCCTCGTAGGCCTGGACCGAGTTGGCGAAGTCGCCGGCGCGTTCGCGCGCGATGCCCATCAGATACCAGCCGACGCCGCTACGCTCGTCGATCTCCAGCGCCTTGACGGCCCACTTGCCGCCGTTGACGAAGTCCTCGCGGTTCAGGAACTCGATGGCGCGCTTCAGGAGCGGCGCGGCGGCCACCGCCTTGAGCTCGCTGACGGCCGATTCCAGGCGCGACAGCGAATCCTTGCCGCCGGACTCGCCCATCTCGCGCATCGACTCGGGCACGCTCGGCGCCGCGCCGACCTGGGGGCCGTCGGGGAGGGGAACGCTCTTCAGCGCCGTCTTGGCCATTCTCGCGGACTCCGGAAAGACGCCCCTTCCTCGCGCGCTATGGTTAACCTGCCGCTAAGCAGCGCCATTCGGTCGCACCCGCGCTGTCCGGCGGGGCGGCAATCGGCCGTTAACGGATGGGCCCTTAAGCGTGGGATGCGTTCGGTCGTGGCTCGCGCGAGAATGGATTCGCTCGATTCGCGCTGTTGCGATCGTGGGCGCAGACGAGGGACGGACTTGCCACTCAAACTATCGCTGAAGCCGGGTGAGAGGTTCGTCCTGAACGGCGCCGTGGTGCAGAACGGCGACCGTCGGGCCGTACTGGTCCTCCAGAACAAGGCGTCGGTCCTGCGCGAGAAGGACATCATGCACGAGGAGGACGTCCAGACGCCCGCGCGTCGGATCTACTTCCCGGTGATGATGATGTACCTCGACGAGGGCAGCGCCGAGAAGTTCTACGGCGACTTCGTCACGCGCATGACCGAATTCATGTCGGTCATCTCCAACCCCAACGTCCTCGCCGACTGCGTGGACATCTCCCGGTGCTGCATGGAGCGCGAGTACTATAAGGCGCTGATGCTCTGCCGGAAGCTCATCGACTACGAGAACGAAAGGCTGGGCCATGTCCCTTCAGGCGTATCAGCAGGCGGCGACGCGGGCTGAGAGCCCGCGCGACATGGAATACCGCCTCTTCGCCCAGGTGACCCGGGCGCTCATGGAGGCGGCGCAACTCGACAAGGCCGAGTTCGGCAAGCGCATGGACGCGCTCGACTGGAACAAGCGCATGTGGTCCACGCTGGCCGCCGAGTGCAACCGCACCGACAACGGGCTGCCGACGCCCCTGCGCGCCTCGATCATTTCGCTCAGCATCTGGGTGGGCAAGCACACCAGCCTGGTGATCCGCAACCAGGAGGAGTTCGAGCCCCTGATCGAGATCAACCGCATGATCATGCAGGGCCTCGCCGGCGGCCAGCAGGCCGCCGCCTAACCGCCCCAACCCCGCTCATCCCCGCGCATGCGGGGACCCAGACTTCTCCCGGACTGCCTGTGCGCCGCAGGCGCTGCTTTTCGAACCACCAAGCCCACCAGGACCGACGCCTTCCCCTTTGTGGCCTTGGTGGGCTTGGTGTCGAACAGTCGGCGCTGCCGCGCCACAGGAACCGACAGGCTCGCGCGACCGTTCACGGCCCGCCGCCGATCCGGCAGGATGTGCCGCCCGGCAGGAACGCGCTGCGCCAGGCTGCCGCAGCGCCGGCCGGAGGCGCGGGAAAAACGTAGTTAAAACAAAGGAATTTTCGCCGGCATGCGCGGCCCGCGCGTGGCCTGCCGCTTGCGATGAGTCCTGCGGCGGAAAATCCGCCTGCCGGCAAAGCCCGGCGTCTCATTCCAGAATGGAAGGACTACCCAATGGCCAATTCGGTCAACACGAATGTTGGCGCGCTCGTTGCGCTCCAGAACCTCAACGCCACCAACGCGGAGCTCTCAACCACTCAGACCAGGATCAACACCGGCAAGAAAGTCGCGTCGGCCAAGGACAATGGCGCTATCTTCGCTATTGCCCAGAACCAACGCGCGACGTCCAACGCCCTGAACTCGGTGATCTCCTCGCTGGAGCGGAACCAGTCGGCCGTTGAAGTCGCGATCTCGGCCGGCGAGACCATTTCCGACGTGCTGGTTCAGCTCAAGGAAAAGGCTCTGGCCGCTCGTGACTCGGGCCTCGACACCGCCAGCCGCACGGCGCTGAACGACGAGTTCAAGTCGCTGCTCGGTCAGATCACCAAGGCGGTCGTCAACGCCGACTTCAACGGTTCCAACCTGATCAAGCAGGCGGGCACCACGGTGAAGGCGATTGCGAACGCCGACGCGACCTCGGTCATCACGGTGCAGGCGCAGACGCTGACCCTGTCGGCTCTGTCGATCAACACCAACACGCTGGGGACCACGGCTGCCGCATCGCTCGCGATTGCGGCCGTCAACGCGGCGATCACCGAAGTGTCGAGCAAGCTGTCGTCGCTCGGCACGGGCGCCAAGGCGCTGAACAACCACCTGAACTTCGTCAAGAAGCTTCAGGACACCATCGACGCCGGGGTGGGCAACCTCGTCGACGCCGACCTGGCGAAGGAAAGTGCGAAACTCCAGGCGCTGCAGACCAAGCAGCAACTCGGGGTCCAGGCGCTCTCGATCGCCAACCAGTCGACGTCGATCCTGCTGGGTCTGTTCCGCTAAGTGTGCGGCCGTCGGGCGGACTTCGGTCCGCCCGACGGGTCCCTTTCGCCAGCCCGGACATTATTGCCGGGTCTGGTCGGCATTTTATGCCCACCGGCCGGTCGCTCGGCAGAATTTGCCGGCCAAAAGCAACCCTAATGCGGGCTTAATTCCATAAATTCAAATTGATAGCCCTCCATGCGGTAACGATTCCGCTGGTCCGAAGCTTGCTGCGTTGCGGGTGGGCAAAACGCCCCCGGCCGTCAGAACGACAGCCGGCCCTTTTGAATGAAGGACCAGCCGATGCCTAATTCGGTGAACACCAATATCGGCGCGCTCGTTGCGCTCCAGAACCTGAACGCCACGAATTCGGAACTGCAGACCGTGCAGTCCCGGATCAACACCGGCAAGAAGGTCGCGTCGGCCAAGGACAATGGCGCCATCTACGCCATCGCCCAGAACCAGCGCGCCAGCTCCAACGCCCTGAACTCGGTCATCTCCTCGCTGGAGCGGAACCAGTCGGCCGTTGAGGTCGCGATTTCGGCCGGCGAGACCATTTCCGACGTGCTGGTCCAGCTCAAGGAAAAGGCTCTGGCCGCCCGTGACTCGGGTCTCGACACCGCCAGCCGCACGGCGCTGAACGATGAGTTCAAGTCGCTCCTCGGTCAGATCACCAAGGCCGTCACGAACGCCGACTTCAACGGCGCCAACCTGATCAAGCAGGCGGGCACCACGGTGAAGGCGATCGCGAACTCCGACGCCACCTCGGTCATCACGGTGCAGGCGCAGACGCTGACCCTGTCGGCTCTGTCGATCAACACCAACACGCTGGGGACCACGGCTGCCGCGTCGCTTGCGATCGCGGCCGTCAACGCCGCGATCACCGAAGTGTCGAGCAAGCTCTCGGCCCTCGGCACCGGCTCCAAGGCGCTGAGCAACCACCTGACCTTCGTCAAGAAGCTTCAGGACACGGTCGACGCCGGGGTGGGCAACCTCGTCGACGCCGACCTGGCCAAGGAAAGCGCCAAGCTCCAGGCACTGCAGACCAAGCAGCAGCTCGGGGTCCAGGCGCTCTCGATCGCCAACCAGTCGTCCTCGATCCTGCTGGGTCTGTTCCGCTAGGCCCGCGCGTCCGCGGAGGCCCTTAGCCTCCGCGGACGACCAATTGCGTCCGGCGGGCGGGGCTTCCCCGTCCGCCGTTCGCCTCAGGAGCGCTGCACTCACGTACAGCGGAAGGAGCAATGGAAACGAAGGCCACGGCCATCGCGCCCGTGCCCGATCCGAAGGCAAACACGGTCCAGCCGACCGCTCCCGTCGACCGCAAGGTCGCCGAAGCGCCGGCGGTCCCCGCCCAGGATCCGGTGTCGCTGCGACTGGTCATCGATTTGGATCAGGCCACCGGCGGTTACGTCTACAAGACGATCAACCGTCTCACCGGCGAAGTCGTCAGCCAGTTGCCCAGGGCCGAGGTCCTGAGGTTGCGGGAAGGCGGGTCCGAGCCGGGCGCGGTCATTCAGACCTCGGCCTGATCGGGAGGCGCGATCCCCCGCGCGCTGCCCTGGGACAGATTGTCCTCACCGCCCCGGACCGGTCCGGCGGCGGCGCGATGCTTTATGCGTGTTAACCATATGAACACCACGGCTTCCTAGCTTGCCTCCACGGCGAAGACGCGAGTCGGCGCCCGATGATCGCTAGGAGAGCGTGATGACGATCAGCGTCCACACGAACAAGGCTGCGCTGACGGCCCTGCAGAACCTGAACAAGACCAACGACGAGCTCGCGACGACTCAGGATCGGGTCAACACCGGCCTGAAGATCGGCAACGCCAAGGACAACGCGGCGATCTGGGCGATCGCGCAGGGCCAGCGGGCCGACATCGGGGCGCTGGGCGCGGTGAGGATCAGCCTCGAGCGGGCCAGCTCGATCGCCGAGGTCTCGCTCTCGGCGGGTGAGACTATCTCCGACCTGCTGGTGCAGTTGAAGGAGAAGGTCGTCTCGGCGATGGACACCTCGCTCGACACCTCGTCGCGGACTGCGCTCAACTCCGACTTCAAGGCGCTGCTGCGCCAGATCACCCAGGTGGTGCAGAACGCGGCCTTCGACGGCGCGAACCTCTTCACCGGCACGGGCGGCAACATCCAGTTCCTGGCCAACGCGGATGCGACGTCGAAGCTGACGCTCAGCACGCGCACCCTGGCGCTGGGCGGCTCGAACATCACGATCACGGCGAACGCCAACATCACAACGGCGACGATCGCGGGCACGGTGCTGGCCAAGCTGGAAGCCTCGATCAGCAACGTGAACCAGTCCCTGGGCAACCTCGGCTCGCAGTTCAAGCAGATCGACGCTCACCTCGACTTCGTCTCCAAGCTCACCGATGTGCTGCAAGCCGGCGTCGGCAACCTGGTGGACGCCGACCTCGCCAAGGAGAGCGCCCGGCTGCAGGCCCTCCAGGTCCAGCAGCAGTTGGGCGCGCAGGCGCTCTCCATCGCCAACTCGGCGCCGCAAATCATCCTGCAGCTCTTCCGCGGCGGCTAACATCCCGCTTCCGTCGGGGCGTAGGAACGGCCCTGGGCGCGGCGCGCGCCCGGGGCTTTTCTTTTGGCCGGAAGTTCGGCCATCTCACTGAAAAACATAGGAGACGTCGTTTCCGGCTGGTCCGCGAGGCAACGTCGTCGGCAGGGGGCCGGGTATGGCGCCCAGTCCTCCATTTTCTCTCGGAAACCGGCCCCCGGTTAACGGGCGGTAAGGGTTGTCCGATCTAGGCTGTCTGCGATGGTGACCGGGATCGACTCCAGTCTGCTGCTGAGCCTGTATCAGTCGCGCGCCAGCCTCACGGCGGCGACGACGGGGTCGTCCGCGCTCGCCACGTCCGGCAAGAAGACCACGCCCAGCGCGCCGTGGAACGCACCGGCCACCGCCACGGCCACCACGACCGCCGCGGTGAAGGCGGCGATGACCGGCCGAAAGTTCGTCAACGAAGGCTCGGCCAGGCTGGACGTCGCCGGCGCCAGCGCCGACTACCGCAAGATATTCGCGCTCTACCAGGGTCTGGCGACGCTGACCGGCGTGGCCGAATCCGCAGGCGCCAAGGGCATCCTGGCGGCCGAGCGCAGCCGGATCGGCCAGGTGTTCGACCGCGGGCTCAGCGAGATCCTCGAGTACGTCGGAGACCTCGACCTCGACCAGCTCCGGGTGATCCAGGGCGAGGTCAGCACCTTCGCCAAACCGGCGCTCGGCGTGCCTAAGGCCAAGACCGAATACACCACCCCGCCGCTGGTCACCGGGACCAGCAACAGCGAGGTCGAGGCGTTCCAGGGGAACGTCCAATTCAACATACAGATCAAGAAGTCCGGAACGACGGTTAATGTGCCGATCGACCTGTCGGGCATGACCGGGACCCGTTCGGTCGCGACGGTCTCGGCCTACATCAACCAGCAGCTCCAGGCGGCCGGGGCCGAGGTCCGCTTCCAGACCCAGCGCATCCCTGGCGGCGACAAGTTCGCCAAGGTCGGCGGCAAGGACGTGAAGGTCGGCACGAACCCCGACCAGTGGGCGCTGAAGGTCAAGACGAGCGTCGGCGAGACGGTGAGCTTCTCCGCGACGACGACGGCGGGCGCGGTCTACGTCGCCCAGGACGCCGGCAATCCGAACCCCGACGGCAAGACCGAGACGGCCGATTCCACCGAGGCCGCCCAGTTCCTCAAGTTCCAGACCGACAACGTGGCGGTCCCGCCGCCGCTGCAGCGGGCCGGGGAGGCCAACTTCGTGGACGGCCGCGTGTTCGGCCAGACGCTCGGCCCGGAGGTGAAGACGGTCCGCGAGACCAAGGTCGGCGCCGACGGCTCAGTCTACATGCTGGCCGACGTGGTCGACAAGGTGGCCGGCCAGGACATCAAGGGCGACCAGGACGTCGCGCTGCTCAAGTACGACTCCTCGGGCCAGCTCGTCTTCGCGCGCACGCTGGGCGCCGCGGAGGAGGCGTCCGGGCTCGGCCTCGCGCTCGCCGCCGACGGCAAGATCGCCGTGGCCGGTTCGGTGAAGGGCGTGCTCTCCGGCGCGACCGAGGGCGCGCTCAATTCGACGGGTGCGTTCGACGGCCTGACCGACAGCTTCGTCACCGTCTACGACGCCGACGGCCAGGAACTGTGGACCCAGCGCCGCGGTGCGCGCCAGGCCGACGAGGCCAGCGAAGTCGCCTTCGGCGCCGACGGCACGGTCTACGTCTCGGGCCGCACCAGCTCGGCGTTGCCGGGCACGACTTCGCTAGGGCAGTCAGACGCCTACCTCGAAGCTTTCAGGCAGAACGTCACGACCGGGAAGGTGGACACCCTGTTCACCACGGCCTTCGGGACCGCCGGCATCGACAAGCCCGCGGGCCTGGTGGTCGACGGGACCTCGGTGGTCACCGCCAGCGTCGAGAGCGGCCGCGGCGTCCTGCGGCGCTACGACGTCTCGGGCGGCACGCCGGTTCTCACGTCCACGCAGGACCTCGGCGACCTCCAGGGCGGCTCCATCACCGGTCTGGCGCTGGACGGGAGCGACATCATCGTCGCCGGCTCGACCAGCAACGCCGGCCTGAACGGCCTGACCGTCACCAACGCCAACGCCGGCGGTACGGACGCCTTCGCCGCGCGCCTCTCGGCCAGCCTCAGCGGGGGCGGCCAGGTGGCCTACTACGGGGGCGCGGGCGAGGACAAAGCCACGTCGCTGGCCGTCTCGGGCGGCCAGGTCTGGATCGCCGGCAGCGCCGGGACCGACCTGCCGGGCAACCCCGCCGCCGTCGGGACCAAGGACGGCTTCCTGGCCAAGCTCGACATCGCCACAGGCGCGGTGGACTGGTCGCGCCGCTTCACCGGCAAGGACGGCCGCGCGACCCCGACCTCGATCGCCGTCGATACGACGGGCGCCAGCGTGCTGGACCGCATCGGCCTGCCCAAGGGCGAGCTGGACCTGACCGACAGTTCGCGCCTGACCGCCGTCTCCAGCCTCCGCGCCGGCGACACCTTCACGATCAAGTCCGGCCTCGGCCGCACCTCGACGGTGACGATCGACGACAAGGACACGCTCGACACCCTGGCCACCAAGATCAAGCGGGCCAGCGGCTTCCAGGCCAAGGTCACGATCGTCACCATCGACGGAAACAAGCGCAGCCTGCGCATCGAACCCACGACCGACCGCGCCACCCTCGAATTCGCGGCCGGCAAGGTCGACCGGGACGCCCTGGCCATGCTCGGCATCCCCGAGGGGATCGTGCGCAAGACCGTCACCGAGAACGGCCAGGTGGTGCCCGCCGACGGCAAGGGCATGATCTATGGCCTGGCGCTGGACGGGAAGCTGAACGTCGAGAAAGAGACCGACCGCAAGTACGCGCTCGCCGAGATCAGCGCCGCCATGACCAAGCTGCGCACCGCCTACCGCGACCTCGTGTCGGCCGCTTCGCCGCAGCGGCAGCAGGCGCAGACCACCAACAACTCGGCCAGCGGCCCCGTGCCGGCCTACCTGACCAACCAGATCTCCAACTATCAGGCCGCCCTGGCGCGGCTCGGCGGCGGCGGCTGACGCGGCGGCGCTTGAAAGCGGGCTCCGGCAGGACTAGCGAGACCGCATGGAGACGCCTCCGGACCGATCCGAGCAGCCCGCGCCGCGCCGCGGCGGCCCGCCTCTCGTCCTGCTGGGCGCGCTGGGCGCCGTGGTGGCGGGCGGCGCGATCGCCTGGGCGCTGCTGAGCGGCGATCACCCCTCGCCGCCGCCGCCGGCGTCGGAGGGCGGCCTCATCATCGACGCCAGCGGCGCGGAGGACGCGGGCCGGATCGACCCCGGAAAGCCGTTGCGCTGCTTCGTGCAGGGCCGGTTCGTGGGCGACCTCAGCCTGACCGACTGCGCCCAGCGCAACGGCGTCGCCACCGACGCCCTCGACGTGGGCGTGGACGAGACCGGCGCGCTCGCCGCCGCCGACCAGACCGCCCAGATGCTGACGCCGCTGCCGTACCCGACGGGCGAGGCGGCCGACGCCGGCGTGGACGGGGCCGGCGACGTCCAGGCGGACCCGCCGCCGGCGGCCGCGCCCGCGGCGCAGACCTGCCAGCGCCACGCCGGCGGCCGCTGGCGCAAGGTGTCGGAGGGCGGCGACCTGAACGCCTGCGTCCAGGCGTTGTTCGCGGGCGCCTGCGAGAAGAGCGGACAGGCGCTCTACGGCCGCTACGGCTCGCAGACCCTGCGGCTCGTCACCGGCCGCGTCGAGATCGCGGACGACAACCGCACCTTCCGGCCACTGGCGCCGCAGGGCGCCGACTGCGCCATTCCGCCGGTGGGCTAAGCCTGATACGCTGATCTTATGTCCGTAAAAATGCTGCTCGCCCTGACCGCCGCGGCCCTCGCCCTCGGCGCCTGCGCCAGGAAGACCACGCCGCCCGGCGACACGGGCGTCTGCTTCCACGTCGTCCCGCAGAAGGACGGCTCGCTGAAGTACAACAAGCTCGTCTCGACCGACTCGCTGGAGAAGTGCGCCGCCAACCTCGAGGCCATGCGCATCAAGTTCCTGACCCTCGGCGGCAGCCAGCAGGAGATCTACGGCGCCTACCAGGCCAACTTCCTGTTCCTGGTGAAGGAGGGCGTCATGACCTCCACCTCGCTGGAGGGGCCGCGCTACGTGGCCCTGGTGCGCACCGGCGACGGCCGCCTGGCGATCCCCGGCGCGATGCCGCAATAGGCCGCCCGCGATTCTGTTGTGGACGGTTCCAGGGGAATCGGAACAAAAAAAGAACATCGCCTTGTTAACGCCGTCCTGGCGCGCTAGCGTGCGCTCTGGGCCGGCGAGCCCGCAAACACGGAAAGCAAGGACAGATCGATGGCGGGCAGCGTCAACAAGGTCATTCTGGTCGGAAATCTCGGGGCGGACCCCGAGATCCGCAGCCTCAACTCCGGCGACCGCGTCGCCAATCTCCGCGTCGCCACCTCCGAGACCTGGCGCGACCGCAGCAGCGGCGAGCGCAAGGAGAAGACCGAGTGGCACCGCGTGGTGATCTTCAACGAGAACATCGTGAAGGTCTGCGAGAACTATCTGCGCAAGGGCTCCACGGTCTACATCGAGGGCGCGCTGCAGACCCGCAAGTACCAGGACAACTCGGGCGCCGAGCGCTACTCGACCGAGATCGTGCTGCAGAAATTCCGCGGCGAGCTCACCATGCTGGGCGGCCGCGGCGAGGGCGGCGGCGCCGAGGACAGCAGCGGCTACGGCGGCGGCGGCTTCTCGTCGGGCCCGCGCAACGGCGGCGGTTCGCGCCCGGTCGAGGACTACTCGGCCAGCCTCGACGACGAAATCCCGTTCTGAATCCCCCGCCCCCCCCAAAGGGCGGAGCGTCTAGAGCCGCGTCCTGAGGCTCCAGAGTTCGGGGAAGCAGCGCCGCTGCAAGGTGCGGGCGAGGTAGCTCGCGCCCTCGGTGCCACCGGTGCCGCGCTTGCCGCCGATGATGCGCTCCACCGTCAGCACGTGCTTGTGCCGCCAGGTCAGGAGCGCGTCGTCCAGGTCCACCAGCTTCTCGGCGAGCTGGTAGAGTTCCCAGTAGCGGGCGGTGTCGCGATAGACCTCGAGCCACGCGTCCTCGACGGCGGCCGAGGGTTCGTAGGGCCGGGTCACGTCGCGCTCCAGCACCTCCGCCGGGACCGGCAACCCCTGCGCCGCCAGCCGCGAGATGGCGTCGTCGTAGAGGCTGGGCTGCGCGAGCGCCGCCTCCAGGGCCGCCCGCGCCTGCGAACCCTCGTCCTGGTAGGCCAGGAACGCCGCGTCCTTCAGTCCCAGCAGGTATTCCAGCGTGCGGAACTGCGCCGACTGGAAGCCGGAACTCGCCCCGAGGCCGTCGCGGAAGCTCAGGTAGTCGGCCGGCGTCATCGTCGCCAGCACGTCCCACGACAGCGTCATGATCGTCTGGATCCGCGAGACCCGCGCGAGCGCCTTGTAGGCCGGCTCCGCCTCGCCCGAGCGGATCAGGCGCTTCGCCAGCCGCACCTCGTGGACGATCTCCTTCAGCCACAGCTCCTTCGTCTGGTGGATGACGATGAACAGCAGCTCGTCGTGGCGCTCGGTGGTCGGATGCTGAGAGGCGAGCAGCGTGTCGAGGCCGAGGTAGCTGGCGTAGGTGACCCGTTCGCTCATTGCGCCGCCTTGTTCTGGGCCTCGATCTCGGCCGGCGAGGGGCAGGTGTCGCCGATCCGCCGCGCCTCGGTCGAGGCCCTTCCGGCGATGTCGAGCCCCAGGAACTCGGTGGCGATCTCGGCGGTCAGGCTGAAGCTGTTCGGCGCGTAGGAGCCGGCGCCCTGCACGGCCACCTTGCGGCCCTTCTTGGAGACGCAGGTCCCCTTCAGCCGGATCTGGCCGCCGGCGAACACCTTCGTCGGATAGGTGCAGGCGTAGTGGCGGTTGGAGGGGCCGGACAGGAACTTGTCCACGTCGGCGGGCGTGATGCAGCGCCGCTCGGTCTTGCTCTGCCGGATGGGCGACAGGAGCCGGTTGGTGGATTCCCAGTAGCCGGGGGTGATCGTGGGCGCCGCGTGGGCCGCGGGCGCGGCCAGGGCCAGGAGGAGGAGGGCGGGGAGGGCTTTCATCGGTCGGGCTCTCGGGCGGTTCCGGGCGCGCAATCTGGCGTGGCGCGGATGAACGGCGGCTTAGCCGCCCAGCGCGGCGGCCTTGGCCGCGCTGTTGTCGATCAACGCGTGGTTCTTCTCCCGGATCGCCTGGCCCTCCTCGTCGTAGAGGAAGGGCAGGAAGGCGTAGCGACGGCCCCGGGTCACCGGCGTCGCCTCGTGCAGGAGGCTGCAGCAGAACACCACCGCGCCGCCCGTCGGGGGCCGATAGGTGCGCGGGCCGAACTCGGGGAAGCGCACGTCGCCGCCCTCGAATTCCTCGGCGTTCAGGTTGATCGAGCAGGCGAACCGCCGGTGCGCGGTGCCCATGGTCTCGTTGTCGCGGTGGGCGCGGAAATATCCGCCTTCCTCGGCGTCGTAGCAGGCGACGAGATAGCGTTCGAGGCGCGTGGCGGAGAACTGCAGGCCGCGGCGGATCGCCGGGATCAGGGTCCGGTCGAGGGTGCGCAGCAGTTCGCTGCGGAACGCCGGCTCCTCGACGGGAACGTCGCGGCGGACCTTCATCGGATCGAGCACGCCCACGGTCTTGCCGTCGATGTCGCGCATCACGCCCGAGCGCAGGCCGCCGCGCGCCTCGTAGTAGTCGATCAGCCGCCGGCAGAGTTCGGGCTCGAACACCCGCGGGACGATCAGCACCGGCGCCACCAGCGGCACGCCCGCATGGGCCCCCAGCGGGGGCAGCGCGGCCGTGCGGTCCAGCACCGCCTGCGGCTGGTCCAGCGGCGCGCGCGCCAGAACCCTGAGCGACGGGTCGAGCAGGAACCAGGCGCCGTCGTCCTCGGTGATCTCGTACCTGCGGCGCACCGCGCCCTCGGCGTCGAAGAACCAGCGCAGGCCGGGAATCCGGTCGGCCGGCGCGCCCTCGCCGAAGGGCGCCGGGATCACGAAGAAGCCGGTCAGGTTGTGGTCGTCGAAACGGCCCCGCACCGCCTCCCAGGCGCCGAGGGCGGCGGCGTGCGCGGCCGGATCGCGCGGCAGGATGGCCAGCACGACGTAGCGGCCCGCCACGGTGCTGAAATGGAACCGTGGGTTGAAGCTGGTGGCCGCCGTGAAGTCCGGCGCGAACTCGCCCACGGAAAGGGGCGGCAGGGCCCAGGTCGTGCTCATGCCGAAGCGGCCTCGCTGGCGGCCACGCGGGCCTGGTAGGCGGCCAGCGTCTCGGCGCTGGCGTCGTCGTAGAAGAACGGCAGGAAGGCGTAGCGGCGGCCGCGGCTGACGCGCAACGCTTCGTGCATCAGCCCGCACGAGAACACCACCGCGCCGCCGCGCGGCGAGCGGTAGGTGGCGGGGCCGAACTCCGGAAACCGCAGCTCCCCGCCGTCGAAGTCGTCGTTGAGGTTGAGCGAGCAGGCGAACTGCCGGTGCGCCGTGGACTGGGTGGTGTTGTCCCGGTGCGCGTGGAAGACGCCGCCGTCGCCGGCGTCGTAGCAGCTCACCAGGAACCGCTCGATGTGGGTCACCCGGAAGCCGAGGGCGAGCTTGATCACCGGGTAGAGCCGGCGTTCCAGGCGGGCCTGGACGGCGTCCTTGAGCTCGCCGTCGGGCAGCCAGATGTCGCGGCGCTTCTTCAGCTCGTCCATGACCGCGACGGTGCGGTCGCCGACGTCGCGCATGACGCCCGTGGGCTCGCCGCCGGTCTCGCGGTGCAGCGCGATCAGCGCGTCGCACAGCTCGGGCTCGAAGATGCGCGGGGCGATCAGCACGGGCGCATGCAGCGGCACGCCCGCGTGCTCGGCGACCGGCGGCAGGGCGGCGAGGCGGGCGAACACCTCGGCCTCCGCCCCGATCGGCCACGTCGCCATGGCCCGCAGCGTCGGGTCGAGCAACAGCCAGTGCGGCTCGGGCCCGTAGCGGTCGCTGATGTTGCCCGGGCCGTCATGCACCCAGCGCAGGCCGCGCATGTCCTTCGCGCCCTGCAGCGCCTTGGGATCGCGCAGGACCACGAACGCCGAAAGCTTGGCGTCGTCGAACAGCGGCTGATTCCGCGACAGCGCGCTCAGCGGCCCGTGCGCCGCCTCCGCCGGGGGGAGGAACAGCATCAGCACATAGCGCCCGCCCGCCGTGTCGAAGACGAACTCCGGCTGCGATGCCGAGGGCGCGATGAAGTACGGGGCCGCCTGGCCGGGCGCGAGCATGGCGCGGAACCTAGTCCGTTCGCCCGGAATGTCACGCGGGGCGCTGGCGCCGCGCCGGGAACCGGCCCGCGCCTGCGACGCTGAGGCAGGGGCAGGAGATGACCCATGAGCACGCCAGACGACCGGTTCGCCCAGAACGCCCGGCGCGTCGCCGACGACGGGCGCGCGATCCAGGACGAGTTGGAGGCGCGTGAAGCCAGGTCGTTCAAGCCGAAGGGCGAGGAGAAGCCGCCGCCGCCGCAGACCGGAGCGCGGCGCTATCCCGTGCCGCCGTTCGACGAGGAGCCGCTGGAGAAGCCAGGCGTCGAGGCTGACCTCGATCTGCAGCCCCTGTGGGACGCGCCCTTCTACAGGGGCTCCGGCAAGCTTGAAGGCAAGGTGGCGCTGGTGACGGGCGGCGACTCCGGGATCGGCCGTTCCGTGGCCGTGCTGTTCGCCCGCGAGGGCGCCGACGTGGCGATCGCCTACCTGGAGGAGGTCGAGGATGCGAAGGCGACGCAGGCCGCCGTCGAGAAGGAGGGCCGCCGCGCCATCCTCATTCCCGGCGACATCGCCGACCCGGACTATGCGACGGCCGCCGTCGCGCGGACGGTGCGGGAACTGGGCGGCCTGGACGTGCTGGTGAACAACGCCGCCTTCCAGGAGCATGCCGAAGCGATCGAGGATCTCACGGACGACCATTTCGACCGCACGCTGAAGACCAACCTCTACGGCCTCTTCAACATGTCGAAGGCGGCGATCCCGCACATGAAGCCGGGCTCGGCGATCATCAACACCGGCTCGGTCACCGGCCTGGAAGGGCAGAAGTCGCTGCTCGACTATTCGCTGACGAAGGGCGGCATCCACGCCTTCACCCGCTCGCTGGCGGGCTCGGTGCTGAAGAAGGGTATCCGCGTGAACGCCGTCGCGCCCGGGCCGGTCTGGACGCCGCTGAACCCGGCCGACAAGCGCGGCAAGGCGCTGGCGCAGTTCGGGGCGAAGACCCCGATGGGCCGACCCGCCCAGCCGGAGGAGATCGCGCCCGCCTTCGTCTTCCTCGCCTCGCCCCAGACCTCCAGCTACATCACCGGTGAAGTCCTGCCGATCATCGGCGGCTACTGAAGCGCCGGTCGACCGCCGCGTCGCATCATGTTGAAGGCCTGTGGCTACCTCTTCTCGACGGTCAGCGTCGTGCTCCTGGGGCTGGTGGCCTGGGACGGCGCCCAGGACGACCCGACCCTGCGGGGCGCGCTGATCGCCGGCATGGCCCTCTCCGTGCTCGGCATGGCCGTCCGCCTCGTCTCGCACCTACGCGGGAAACCCGGCGGCCCCGCCAACCCCAGACCACCCCGCTGAGCTTCACGTTCGACAACTTTGCCCAGCGTGGTTCCAATACCGCAGCTTCGCCGCGTCCAGGCCATCAAGCTTCGCGCGCACACGCGTGTACGCGTGCGTGCGCCTGCGCGAGGTGGCCCCAGGGCCTTCAGGGTGCTAACAGGGACACCTACATAAGCCTCACGATTCGAACGGCGTTTCCCTCCCTTGACCGACGACAGCATCACCCCGCCTCCCGAGCCTGCGCCCGGGGGCATCGCCCCTATCGCCATCGAAGACGAGCTGAAGCGCTCGTACCTCGACTACGCCATGAGCGTGATCGTCAGCCGCGCGCTGCCCGACGTGCGCGACGGGCTCAAGCCCGTGCATCGGCGGATCCTGTTCTCGATGGGCGAGAACAACTACACGCCCGACCGCAGCTACGTGAAATCGGCCCGCCCGGTGGGCGAGGTGATGGGTAAGTACCACCCGCACGGCGACGCGGCGATCTACGACACCCTGGTGCGGATGGCCCAGCCGTTCTCGATGAGCCTGCTGCTCATCGACGGGCAGGGCAACTTCGGCTCGGTCGACAACGATCCGCCGGCGGCCATGCGCTATACCGAGTGCCGGCTCACGCGCGCCTCGATGGCGATCCTCGCCGACCTCGACAAGGACACCGTCGACTTCAAGGACAACTACGACGGCTCCGAGCAGGAGCCGATTGTCCTGCCGTCGCGCATCCCGAACCTCCTGGTGAACGGCGCCGGCGGCATCGCCGTCGGCATGGCCACCAACATCCCGCCGCACAACCTCGGCGAAGTGGTCGACGCCTGCCTGGCCTATGTCGACAACCCCGAGATCGGGCTGGACGAACTGCTCGACATCGTCCCCGGGCCGGACTTCCCCACCGGCGGCCAGATCATCGGCCGCACCGGCGCGCGCCAGGCCCTGATGACCGGCCGCGGCTCGGTGATCATGCGCGGCGAGGCCACCGTCGAGGAGATCCGCAAGGAGCGCGAGGCGATCATCATCACCTCGACCCCGTACCAGTTGAACAAGGCCGCGCTGGTCGAGCGCATCGCCGAGCTGGTTCGTGAGAAGCGCGTCGAGGGCGTGTCCGACCTGCGCGACGAGAGCGACCGCCAGGGCATGCGCATCGTCATCGAGATGAAGCGCGACGCCTCGCCCGATGTCCTGCTGAACCAGCTCTACCGCTTCACGCCGCTGCAGACCTCGTTCGGGGTCAACATGCTGGCGCTGAACCGCGGCCGGCCCGAGCAGATGGGCCTGAAGGACATGATCACGGCCTTCGTGGACTTCCGCGAAGAGGTCGTCGTCCGCCGGATCAAGTTCGAGCTGAACAAGGCCCGAGACCGCGGCCACGTCTTGGTGGGCCTCGCCATCGCGGTGGCTAACATCGACGAGTTCATCCACATCATCCGCTCGTCGAAGGACCCGACCGAGGCGCGCGAACGCCTGATCGCCAAGGCCTGGCCGACCGGCGACATGATGCCCCTGGTCGAGCTGATCGCAGACCCGCGCACCGTGCTGGTCGAGGGCGCCCTGATCCGGCTGACCGACGAGCAGGCCCGCGCCATCCTGGCCCTGACCCTGTCGCGCCTCACCGGCCTCGGCCGCGAGGAAATCTTCGGCGAGGCAGGCGACCTGGCCGACGTGATCAAGGGCCACCTCGAGATCCTCGGCTCGCGCGAGCGCGTCATGGCGATCGTCCGCGAGGAACTGGTCGAGGTGAAGGCGCAGTTCGCCGTTCCGCGCCGCACCGAGATCGTCGACGGCGACGCCGACGTCGAGGACGAGGATCTGATCGCGCGCGAGGACATGGTCATCACCGTGACCCACGCCGGCTATGTGAAGCGCACGCCGCTGGCGATCTACCGGACCCAGCACCGGGGCGGGAAGGGCCGCTCGGGCATGGCGACCAAGGACGAGGACGCCGTCACCCGCGTGTTCTCGGCCAACACCCACACGCCGATGCTGTTCTTCTCGTCCGGGGGAAAGGCGTTCCAGCTCAAGGTGTGGCGCCTGCCGGTGGGCACGGCGACCGGCCGCGGCAAGGCGTGGGTCAACCTGCTGCCCATCGAGCCCGGCGAAAGCATCACCTCGATCCTGCCGCTGCCCGAGGACGAGGCCACCTGGGACCAGTTCGACGTGATGTTCGCCACCCGTTCGGGCGGCGTCCGGCGCAACAAGCTCTCGGACTTCATCGGCATCAAGCGCAACGGCAAGATCGCCATGAAGCTCGACGAGGGCGACGCGATCATCGGCGTCGGGGTCTGCAACGCCGAGCAGAACGACATCCTGCTGACCACGGCGCTGGGCCGCTGCATCCGCTTCGCAACGGAGGAGGTGCGCGTGTTCGCGGGCCGTGACTCCACCGGCGTGCGCGGCATCCGCCTGGCCGAGGGTGACAGCGTCATCTCCATGGCGATCCTGCGCTCGGTCGCGGCCACCGCCGACGAGCGCGCCGCCTACGTCAGGCACGCCAACGCCATGCGCCGGGCGGTCAGCGGCGAGGGCGAAGACGTCGACGATGCGGCGACCGCGGACGACGAGGAAGAAGCCGTCGCCGACGCGGCGCTCTCGCCCGAACGCATCGCCGAGCTCGGCGCCGCCGAGGAGATCCTGCTCACGGTCTCGACCGAGGGCTACGGCAAGCGCACGTCGGCCTACGAGTTCCGGCGCACGGGTCGCGGCGGCCAGGGCCTGCTGGCGCAGGACCTCACCAAGCGCGGCGGCCGGCTCGCGGCCTCGTTCCCGGTGGACGAGACCGACCAGATCCTCCTGGTGACCGACCAGGGCCAGCTCATCCGCACCCCGGTCCGTCAGGTCCGCATGGTCGGCCGCAACACCTCGGGCGTGATCATCTTCCGCACCAGCGCCGAGGAGCACGTGGTCTCCGTCGAACGCCTCGCCGACACCGGCGAGGACGAAGAGACGGGCGTCGAGGCCGGGCCCGAGGGCGGCCCCGACGAGGCGGGCGGCGGCGAGGGCAACGACGCCTAACGCGCGTCGAGCGCCGCCTCGACCTCATCGGCGACGGCGCTCCAGCCTCCGGCCTCGGTCTGGCGGAACAGCCGCATCGAGTCGTACCAGGGGCTGTCGGCGCGGCCCTTCAGCCAGCGCCAGTCGAGGCCCTGGCGGGGCAGGAGCGTCCAGCAGGGCTTGCCCATCGCGCCCGCCAGGTGCGCCACGGCGGTGTCCACGCTGACCACGAGATCGAGGCCCTCGACGATCGCCGCGGTGTCGGCGAAGTCGCCGGCCCCGGTATCCTCGGGCTGCAGGCTGACCAGCCCGCGGTCCAGTAGCCGCCGGGCCCGCGCCTCCGGCAGCGCCTTCGCCGCGGCGTTGAAGCCGGTCGCGCTGGTCCGCCACATCAGCCCGACCCCGCGGCGGCCGGCCCAGCGCCCCAGGCGGTCGGCAGGCGCCCGCAGGTAGGGCGCGCCGGAAAGGGTCTCCAGCGTCACGCCCAGGCGGTAGGGCAGGGACGCGTAGCGCGACCAGTAGTCGTGGGGCGCCACCCGCACGGTCTCGCCCAGCGCGACCGGGACCACCGCGTCCGCCGCCGGCATCGCGGCCAGCAGGGCGGCGAGCGCGGGCCGCGCCGCCAGCGTCACCCGCGCGCCCAGCGCCGCGAGCTGGCCGGCGAAGCGTGCGAACATGATCTGGTCGCCGAAGCCCTGCTCGACCCAGACCAGGATCGACTTGCCCGCGAGCGGCTGTCCGGTCCACTCGGGGATGCCGAGGTTCACGGGCGCCGCCGCCTCGGGATGCAGCCCCGCGCGAGCCTCCATCCAGGGCCATCCCTCGGCATAGCGGCCATCCGCCAGCAGCGCCGCGCCGAGCCGCAGGCCGGCCGCCTGGACGCCCGTGTGGCCGGGGCGCTGCCCCGCGGCGTTCGACAGCGCGGCCTGCGCCGCGTCGAGCTCGCCCAGCCGCAGGTGGCAGTCGCAGATGTTGCAGGCGAGATTGGCCGTCAGCACCTGACGCGAGAGCGCCAGATAGCCCTCCAGCGCCTCGCGGAACCGTCCCGCCGCCTGCAGCGACAGCGCCTGCGCGAACCGCTGTTCAAGGTCGCTCATGGGGCCGGCCATACCACCCGCCGGAGCGTCGCCGCCACCCGCGACGCAAACTTTGCCCTTGCCAGATCGCTGCACTGCGGCGAAAGGGCGAAGGTCGTGTTGGGGGACCTCTAAGCGCATGACCCGCGTCGGCTTCTATCCGGGCACCTTCGATCCCATCCACAACGGCCACCTCGACATCATGGGGCGGGCCGCGAAGCTGGTGGACCGCCTCGTCATCGGCGTGGCGATCAACGCCGGCAAGGGGCCGCTGTTCTCGCTCGAGGAACGGGTCGACATCGTGGAGCAGGCCGTGGCGCCGCTGCGCGCCAAGACCGAGATCGTCGTCCAGCCCTACGAGGGCCTGACGATGCACTTCGCCCGCGAGCTGGGCGCCAGCGTCATCGTCCGCGGCCTGCGCGCCGTGGCCGACTTCGAGTTCGAGTTCCAGATGACCGCGATGAACCAGCAGCTCGACCGCGAGATCGAGACGGTGTTCTTCATGGCCGACCCGCGGCACCTGGCCATCGCCTCGAAGCTGGTGAAGGAGATCGCCCAGCTCGGCGGCGAGATCGACAAGTTCGTCAGCCCTGCGGTCAGGGACCGGTTGCTGGAGAAGGTGGGCCGGGCCTAGCCGCCGCCCCAATCGGCAGCTACGAGAGCGGCTATGAAGTTCGTGACCCTCGCCTCGGCCGCCGCACTGGCGCTGGCCCTGGCATCGCCCGCCACAGCGCAGAAGCGGCCCGCGGCTCCAGCCCCGGCGGCGGCGAAGCCGGGCGGTCCGACCGCGGCCGACTGGCGCACGCCCGATCCCGACGACATCCTGGTGATCGACACCAACAAGGGCCGGATCATCGTCGAGCTGGTTCCGGAGGTCGCGCCGCTGTTCACGGCCCGCGTGCGCGAGCTGGCCAAGGAGCACTTCTACGACGGGCACACCTTCTTCCGGGTGATCGAGGACTTCATGGACCAGACCGGCGACCCGGAGAACCGCGGCACCGGCGGGTCTTCGAAGCCGGAACTGAAGGCCGAGTTCCTGTTCCGCCGGGGCGCCGATCTGCCCTTCGCGATGGCGCAGGACCAGAGCGTCGCCGAGGTGGGCTTCATCAAGTCGGTTCCGGTCTCGACCCAGTCGATGATGCTGGCGCCCATGACCCGCGACGGGAAGGTCAACGGCTACGTCCTCTACTGCCCGGGCGTCGCGGGCGCGGCGCGGGGCGAGGACGAGAACAGCGCCAACAGCCAGTTCTTCCTGATGCGCGCCGCCTTCCCGAAGCTGGAGCGCCGCTATACCGCCTTTGGCCGGGTGATCTCGGGCCAGGACGTCGTCACCTCGATCAAGGTGGGCGAGCCGGTGCCCGATCCGCAGGACCGCATGGAACGGGTGCGTATCCTGAGCGACATTCCCGAGAACGAACGGCCGAAGATCCGCGTGATCAATCCGGCCGGCGCCTGGTTCAAGGCCGAGATCGCGCGGGCCATCGCGGCCGGCGGCGCGAACTTCACGGCCTGTGACGTGAACATCCCAGCCGAGGTGAAATGATGGACGCCGAAAACACCCTGATCATGGAGCTGGAAGGCGGCCCCGTGACGATCAAGCTCCGCCCAGACCTGGCGCCGAAGCATGTCGAGCGCATCAAGGAGCTGGCGCGCGAAGGCTTCTACGACGGCGTGGTCTTCCACCGCGTGATCCAGAACTTCATGGCCCAGGGCGGCGACCCGACCGGCTCGGGCATGGGCGGCTCGGACAAGCCGAACCTGCCGGCGGAATTCTCGACGCAGCCGCACGTGAAGGGCGCCTGCTCGATGGCGCGCACCGCCAACCCGAACTCGGCCAACAGCCAGTTCTTCATCTGCAACGCCGACGCCCGCTTCCTGGACGGCCAATACACCGTCTGGGGCGAGGTGACCGACGGCATGGAGCACGTCGATGCGCTGCCGGTCGGCGAGCCGCCGCGCGCGCCCGGCAAGATCATCTCGATGAAGGTGGCCACCGACGCGTGATCCCGCAGCTCGAGCGGGCCTACGACGAACCTCACCGGCGCTACCACACGCGCCGGCACATCGACGACTGCCTCACCAGGCTGGCGGCCTGGCCGGATCTCACCGGGCGTGAGGTCCGCCTGCTGACGTGGGCGATCTGGTGGCACGATGCGGTCTACGACCCGAAGGCGGCGGACAACGAAGCCCGCAGCGCCGATCTCGCCCGCGCCGACCTGCCGAGGTTGGGCGCGGCGCCGGCCGACGTGGAAGAGGTGGTCCGGCTGATCCTGCTGACGGCCGGCCATCATGTGCCCGCAGGCGACAGGCTGGGGGCGGTGCTGGTCTCGATCGACCTGTCGATCCTGGCCGCCGACCCAGCGGCCTACGACGCCTATGCGCAGGCCGTGCGGGCCGAATACGCCCACGTTCCGCAGGACGCCTGGCGGCGGGGACGCGCGGCGGTGCTGCGGAGGTTCCTGGACGCGCCGGCGATCTTCGCCGACCCGGGCTTCGCGGCGGCCCACGAGGCCGATGCGCGCGCCAACCTGGCGCGGGAGCTCGCGTCGCTGCGGTCGCTCAGCGTTCCGGGACAGGCGCCAGGGTGACGATCAGCGGGTAGTGGTCGGACCCCAGCCACGGGCCGCGCTCGACCTTCACGGTGGCCCAGCCGGGGCCGGCGTAGACGTGGTCGATCGGCGCGAAGGGCAAGGGCCAGCGCACGCCGAGCACCTCGGCGGGCCAGGTGGCGACGGCGCGGTCGCGGCGGACGAGGCCGAGGCTTCGGTCCAGGCGATGCATCTCGCGCGACCAGCCCGCGGCATTGAAGTCGCCGGCCAGGATCATGCGCTCGCGCGGGAGCTGGCCCACCACCTCTTCGAGGCGCGACAATTCGGCCCCGACCGTGCGTCGGGTGGGCCAGCCGACGTGCGTGGTCAGCGCCTCGGCCGGGCCCGACGTGGTCGCATAGGTGGCGTTGACGAAGGTGAGCGCGCCCGCCCGCCGTGGCGGGCGGTTCATCGTCAGATACCGCTCACGCGTGAAGATCATCTGCGTGCCGCCGGCCCCGGCGGTCTTCCAGCCGGCGCGTCGCAGCGCGTCGCGCAGGTCTGCCCGGGCCTCTGCGACCATCACGAAGTCGGGTTGTTGGGCGATAAGCCACCGGGCGACGCGGTCCACGTCGGCGTTGGTCCTGAGCGCGTTGACCTGGATGACTTTGACCTGTCCCGGGGCGTCGGGCGGCGCGGCCGGGCCGGTGTCGCGGCGCAGTTCGGGGAGGATCAGCGCCACGCTCGCCACGACGGCCAGCAGCGCGACGGCCGCGACGGGCCCGCGGCCGGCCAGCGCCGTCCACGCCAGGCCGACCACCCCGATGACGCCGTAGACCGGCGCGAGGTGGGTCAGGACGTCGAGCGCAGGGACCTGACCGGCCAGCAGCCCGCCGCCCGCCGCCAGCGCCGCCGCCGCGACCAGCCCGGTGAAGACCGCATTCACGCCTCCGACGAACCGCCGCAATGGTGTCCCCGAGCTTGACGTGAGGCGCCCCGCGTGGCCTTCACCTCGCCCTTCATGCAGCTAGCCGACTTCGATTTCCACCTGCCGCAGGACCGGATCGCGCTTCGCCCCGCGAGCCCGCGGGATTCGGCCCGCCTGCTGCTGGTCGAGCCGGCCTCGCCGCTGCGCGATCTCCACGTCCATGACCTGCCCGGCCTGCTGCGCGCCGGCGACGTGCTCGTCGTCAACGACACCCGCGTGATCCCGGCGCGGCTGAAGGGCCATCGCGTGCGCGGCGAGAGCCGGATCGCGGTCGAGGCCACGCTGCACCAGCAGAGGTCCGGCCACGTCTGGACCGCCTTCATGCGGCCGGGAAAGAAGCTCGCCGTCGGCGACCGCATCGTCTTCGGCGAGGCGTCCCGTGGGGAGGGCGACCGTGCCTGCCTCCTGGCCGCGCTCGACGCCACAGTGCGCGGGAAAGGCGAGGGCGGCGAGGTGACGCTGGCCTTCGACCTGGCGGGCCCCGACCTGATGGCCGCGATCGCCGAGCGCGGGATGATGCCGCTGCCGCCCTACATCGCTGCGCGGCGGGAGGAGGATGCCCGCGACCGCGCCGACTACCAGACCGTCTACGCCGACGAGGAGGGTTCGGTCGCCGCGCCGACCGCCGGCCTGCACTTCACGCCTGAGCTGCTGGCGCGCCTTGAGGACATGGGCGTGCGCGTCGAGCGGGTGACGCTGCACGTCGGGGCCGGGACCTTCCTGCCGGTGAAGACCGAGAACCTGGCCGAGCACCGGATGCACGCCGAATGGGGCGAAGTGGACGCCGCGACCGCCGGGCGGCTGAACGCGGCCCGCGCGGCGGGCGGGCGCATCGTCTGCGTCGGGACCACGTCGCTGCGTCTGCTGGAGAGCGCGACCGGCGAGGACGGCGTCGTACAGCCGTTCCGCGACGAGACGGCGATCTTCATTACGCCCGGTTACCGCTTCCGCGCCGCCGACGGCCTGATGACCAACTTCCACCTGCCGAAGTCGACGCTGTTCATGCTGGTGTCGGCCTTCGCGGGCCTGGAGACGATGCGGGCCGCCTACGCCCACGCCGTCGAGACCGGTTATCGGTTCTACTCCTATGGCGACGCCAGCCTGCTCTGGAGGGCCGCCTGATGGCCGCGTTCCCGTTCACGATCGGCGCGACAGACGGCAAGGCGCGCACCGGCGTGCTCGCGACGCCGCGCGGCGGCATCCGCACGCCGGCCTTCATGCCCGTCGGCACGGCGGGCACGGTGAAGGCGCTGACGGTCGAGCAGGTCGCCGCCACCGGCGCCGACATCATTCTCGGCAACACCTACCACCTGATGCTGCGGCCCACGGCCGAGCGGGTGCGCCGGCTGGGCGGGCTGCACAGGTTCATGCGCTGGGAGCGGCCGATCCTGACCGACTCCGGCGGCTTCCAGGTCATGTCGCTGTCGAAGATCTCCAAGGTCACGGAGGAGGCGGTGACGTTCCAGAGCCACCTCGACGGCAGCCGCCACAGGCTCTCGCCCGAGCGGTCGATGGAGATCCAGGCCGACCTCCTGGGTTCGGACATCGTCATGCAACTGGACGAGCTGGTGGCTCTGCCCGCCACGCCGGAGCGCGCGGCCGAGGCGATGCGCCGCTCGGCCCGCTGGGGCGCGCGATCCCGGGCCGCGTTCGGCATGCGCGACGCCCAGGCGCTGTTCGGCATCCAGCAGGGGGGCACCGACGAGGCGTTGCGCCGCGAAAGCGCGGAACGGATGCTGGAGACCGGCTTCGACGGCTACGCCATCGGCGGCCTGGCGGTGGGCGAGGGGCACCAGGCGATGGTCGAGGTGCTGGACTTCGCGCCGTCCATGCTGCCCGCCGATCGCCCCCGCTACCTCATGGGGGTCGGCAAGCCCATCGACATCGTCGAGGCGGTGGCCCGCGGCGTCGACATGTTCGACTGCGTGCTGCCCACGCGCTCGGGCCGCCACGGCCAGGCCTGGACCTGGGACGGGCCGATCAACCTGAAGAACGCGCGGTTCGCAGAGGACGAGGCGCCGCTGGATCCGGCAAGCGACGTCCCCGCCAGCCGCGACTACTCGAAGGCCTATCTGCACCACCTGGTGAAGGCGAACGAGATCCTGGGACAGGTGCTGCTGTCCTGGCACAACCTGGCCTTCTTCCAGGCCCTGATGGCCGAGATGCGCGGCGCTATTTCTGACGGTCGGATGGAGGCGTTCCGTCGGTCGTTTGCTGCGCGTCAGAGGTCCGGGTCGGATACTTCGGAATAGGGATCCGCCGCTTGTCCGCGGCGGGCTCGGATCCCGCGCGCTCGTGGCTGGGCGTCGCGGGCGGGTTGCAGCCCTTGGCCTCGCCCAGGCCCTTCAGGTACGCGCGGCGCACGCTGCCGGCGACGTAGGCCGACTGCACCAGCCGATCGTGCGCCTCGGCGCCCGAGACCTTGCGCACCACGCCGCGGAAGGGGATCAGCGCGCTGGAGGCGACGTCGGCGGCGATCCCGAGCGCCCTGCCGCGGCTCACCAGGTTCTCGTCGCCGACCGGCGACAGGTCGATGTCCGGCCCCAGGACGTCGTCCAGCGGCTTCACCAGGGCGGTGAGGTAGTTGCACCCATAGTTGCGCGGCGGCCGCGCATAGGGATCGGTCAGTGCCGCCAGCAGAACCTCCGGGATATCGGTCTTCTGGACGCCCAGGTCGCGCAGCGGCGTCGTGGCCGCGCCTTCGACGCCGCTGCGCTTCACCTCGTCGGACGTCTTCATCCGGTCCTGCGGGACGTATTCGGGCGGCGGCGGTTCGACGGGCTTCCTCGGCTTCGCCTTGGCCTTCGCCGGCGCCTTCGCGGCCGTCGTCTTCTTGGTTTGTGCGTCGGCGGCGGGGGCCGCGGCCAGGGCGCCGCCCAGCGCCGCGACGACGATCAGGCTGAGGACGGTCGTGCGCATGGCCCCAGCATGGCGCCGCGCCGTGGCCCTGTTAAGGCGGCAAGCGCGCGGCGGCGAAATTTGGTAGGCCGGGTGAGGTTCGAACTCACGACCATTCGATTAAAAGTCGAATGCTCTACCACTGAGCTACCGGCCCATCGACGCGAGGGTCCGTAGGGGGACGCCCGGGCGAAGCGGCGCGGAACCTAGTGGGGTCCGCGCGAAAGTGAAAGCGCCCAATACGAAAAAGGGCCGGCGGGAACGTCCCGGCCGGCCCTTCGTGTCGTTTCGGAGGGTGTGTCAGTCCTCAGGCGGGCCTGGGGCCCTAGTTATGCTGCGTCTCGGCCACCGCGCCGTTCTTGGCGAGGTAGGCTTCGAGCGCCTGACGAGCGACCGACTTGCAGCCGCTTTGCTCGGACGCGGCGACGATCTGATCCAGGGTGACGAGGGTCTCGGCAGGCTGGCAGATGCCGCCCCGGCGCGCCCCGAAGGTGCGGCCTTCCGGCGGCGGCTGGACCAGCGAGCGGATGGCTTCGAAGCGCGCGGCGTCGGCGGCGGCGAGCTTCGCGCCCGGGATCGTGGCGCCTGCGGCCGCGCCGCGGACCGTGACCAGTTCGCCCGACGCCCGCATCAGCGTGAGGGACTTGCCGGCGCCCAGCGCCACCTTGGCGCCGGCGTCGAATGCCTGGCCGCGCTTGATGGCCGGGTCGCTGGACGTCACGACGATATAGTCGCTGGCCACTGCAACGCCGCCGAAGGCGAGCGAGAAGGCTGCTGCAATCATGAGTTTACGCATGGTATTCACCCCCGTACGACGGTCTGGATCGATGGTGCGCAGTCCATCCGAGTACCACATTGAGGCCCTGAACGGTACATGAACCGGTCGCTTGCGTGACTTTGTACGTGGCGTTTAGTCGCGCAGACGCAAGAATCCGAACTTCGCAAGCCACAGGATTCCCCTTTCGACAAAGGGACGACGCTCGGGCGGAGTCTCAGCAAGTATCGCGCCAACCGTGCGCGAGCCGTCGGCCAGCACGGCGATCAGCGTGACGGCTTCTTCCACGCTGGGCAGACGCGCCGCCGGATTGCGCACATGCGGCCGCATGAGGCGCTCGGCGGCCTCGTCGTCGGTGAGCGGCCGGACGAGCGACACCTCGGTCCGGTGGGAGAGCGCCGCGCTCGGATAGGCGGCGAACATGCGGAAGGGGTCGGGACGGAACGGGTTCTCCGTGGGTGGCTGCTCCGGGGCCGCGGCGCGGCGGCGCGCGAGTTCGGCCCACAGCGCCTGGTACTGGCCGATCACGATGCGCCAGTCGAACACCGCACGCGCGCGTCGGCGGCCCGCGTCGCCCATCCGCGCCCGCAACCCCGGGTCGGCGAACAGCGCCGTGAGCGCCTCGGCGGCCTCGCCGACGTCGGGGGCCGTGAAGAGGGCCGCCGAGCCGGCGTAGTTGTCGTAGTTCGTCAACCGCTGGGCGTAGGCGTAGACGAGGTCCGGCCCCAGCCCCGGGCGCGGAGCCAGCGTGCGCACCCGGAAGCCGTCCACCCCATGGCGCACGGTGTCCTTGTAGCCGTCCCAGTCGCTGACCACGCAGGGCAGGCCGGCCGCCATGGCCTCCAGCGGTGTCAGGCCGAAGGTCTCCTGGATATTGTCGCTGAGCGACAGGAAGACGTCGGCCGCCGAGACGATCTCGTCGCGGGTCGTCGCCGAGGTGTCGCCCACGGGCTTCAGGATCACGCCCTCGTCGGCGAGCGCCGCGGCCGCGGCCAGAAACGCCTCCTCGTCCGCGTCCCGGCGCGCGCCGCCGAAGAGGATGAAGTAGACGGGCCGTCCCAGCCGGCGCGCCGCCTCGGCGAGCGCCACACCCATCGGGCCGGGATGCATCTTGGTGGTCAGGCTGAAACGCCCGAGATGCAGGGCGGCGGGCGCGTCGTCGGGTATGTCGAGCGCGGCGCGCCATCGCCGCCGCGCGCCGGCGTCCAACCGGAAGTCGTCCGCATGGACCCCCAGGGGGATGGTCACCAGTTGCGCCGGCGGCATCCGCGTCGCGCCGAAGCGCTCCTGGTAGTAGCCGGCGACGCCCTCCAGCAGCGACTCCACCGCCTTGCGTCCGGGCTCCGAGGTGCAGACGAGGGCGTCCCAGGGCTCGAGCGGGGCGGCCAGCAGGCCCGCGATCTCGTCCATGATGTAGGTTTCGGCGATCGTGTGGGTGACGCCGGTGATCGAGTAGGCGTGAGCGCCCAGGGCGCGCCGCGCCCAGGCCTCGGACTTCATCTCGGGGCTCGGGATGTAGACCGCGCCGGGCTCGGCCAGCCGCTCGCGCTCGGCCTTGGGGATCCAGGTCACCGGCTTGTCGACGGGGCCCAGCCGCGCCAGCAGGGCGTCCAGCTCGTCGCGCGACTGGTCGTGGAGGTTCCAGAAATGGAACCGGTCGACGCGGGCGTGCGCCAGGAACCCGCGCAGGAAGCCTTCGCCGGCCGAGTTGCGGCCCATCGGCCGCGGAATCGAGGCGTCGTAGGGCTCGGTGTTGAGCTGGATCGCGGCGTTGGCCATGCGGGCCTTCGGAGGCGGCCGGATCGGCCGCCGCCGCTAGTTCGAGGAGGCCGTGCGGGTGGAGCCCGTCGCCGCGGGCAGCGGCTTGGAGCCGTCGCCCACGATGGTGAAGGGAGCCCAGAAGTAGGGATGCGAGAACTGCTCGTTCTGCTGTAGCGCCCGCTGCGAGACGGTCAGCGACTCGGCCTTGCTGGGTGCGCCCGCCGAGAACATGCCGGTCATCAGCCGCACCGTCGCCACCGAGTCCACCGACCAGTGCGAGACGATCAGGCTGCGTCCGCCGGCGTAGATGACCGCGCGCGTCAGGCCGCCCAGCGCCTCGCCGCCGCCCTGAAGGCCGGTGGTCGAGGAGTCGCCGCCGGCGCCGCCGGTGTCGCAGGCCGACAGCACGACCAAGTCGGCGTCGAGCTTCAGGTCCAGGATCTCGCTGGTGTCGAGCAGGCCGTCCGAGCCGTCGACGCCCACGGAGGTCATCAGCGCCGGCTCGGGCAGGCAGGCCGACGGCTGCGGCAGCAGGCCGTGGGTCGCGAAGTAGAGGACCTTGTAGTCGGCGAGGTCGCTCCGGGCTTTCACGGCGTTGTCGGTGAAGGGCGCGCCGATGATGATGTCGCTGGGCGAGGCGCCGCCGACGCTGGCGGCCACCGCGCGGACCTCGTCGGCGGTGTCGGGGAGCGGCGGCATCTGGAGCAGCGCCAGGCGCGTGCTCTCGCAGACGTTCGTGGCGTTGTCGCGGCTCGACGTGCTGCGCAGGCTGACCGAGCGGCGCACGACCGACGAATAGGCGTTCGGGTCGCTCTTCATCGGCGTCGTCGGGTCGGCGAAGGCCAGGAAGCTCTGCTTGGCCCGCGACGGCGCGAACGCCCGCGATTGCAGGAAGCTCGCCGCCGAAAGGACCAGCGCCGAGTCGGTCTTGGCGCCCAGCCAGGCGACCTTGCGGTAGTCGACGTCCTTGCCGGGGCCGGCCGCGGCCACCAGGGCGGCCGGATCGGCGGTGACCATGGTGGCTACCGGCAGCGAGATCAGCGCGCCGTCCGGCTCGTAGATCAGATGCCTGGCGGCGGCGACCTCGGCCGCGACGGGACCGAACAGTTGCTTGTAGAGGCCGTACGAGCGGGCCACGTCGAAGGGCGGCAGGCTCTCGTCGTCCTCGAACACCGAGCGCAGGCGGCGCACGTCGGCGGCGATCACGCCGCGGCTGGCGGCGATCCCGTAGGCCCTGGCGTCGGTCTTCGACACGAACATGCCGTAGCTCTTCGTGTTGAGCGTCAGCACCTTCACGTAGACCTCGTCGGGGCCGAGGGCCTTCTGGAGGTCGGCGAGGGTCGCGGTCGACGAGACGAGCTGGGAATAGCGCGGGTTGGCGGACAGGAGCTGGGCCTCCAGGCCGTCGGCCTGGGTCTGCAGCGCCTTCAGGCGGGTCTCGATGTCGGTCCGCTCGGCGCCGGCATAGGCGTTGGCGGCCTGCAACTGGGCGGCCTGCGCCTCGGCGGCGCGCAGTTCGCGGCGGGTGTCCTCGAGCGCCCGGACGAGGCCGGTGGTCGCACTGTCGCCCGAGGCGACGCGGGCCGCCAGCTTCGAGACCGTCTGGGCCGTGGCGTTCGAGATCACGCTGGCCGCGGCGGAGAAGAAGCGGGCCTTGTAGTCCGCCGCCCGGGCGGGATCGCCGGCGATGCGCTTGATCAGCAGGTCGAAGTAGGGGGCCGCGTCATCGGCCGACGCGCCGAGCGCGCCCCGCTGGGCCTGGAACAGCTCGAAGGCGTGGGCATAGGTGTCGAGCGCAGCGTCCTCCTGGCCTGCGGCGACCTGCGCGCGGCCGAGATCGAGCAGCAGGCCGCCCTCGGCGGCCGTGCCCGCGTGACGCAGGCGGATGGTGCGCACCGCGGTCTGGTACTTGGCGATGGCCGCAGCGGCCTGGCCCTGGTCCAGGTCGATCTCGGCCAGGTCGGCCTCGATGCGAGCGCGCAGCCACACGTTCAGGGCCCCGTTGGCCTCGGCGTTGGTCAGCAGCCGTTGCGCGCGAACCAGCGCCTCGCGACCGGCCGCGGCGTCGCCCTGGGCGGCGAGCGAGGAGCCCGCCACTTCGAGGGCCTGGGCGTCCTGCACGATCAGGCGGTCGGAGAGTGACACCTTGGAGCCGCCCAGCACGTCACGGCCGGCAGGGCGGCTGTTGAGCGCGGTCGAGAGGTCGCCGCCGATGGCGACGGCGCCGTCGGCCGTCCTGGTCACCTGCGGCCCGGTCATGCCGAGTCCCTGCGAGGCGCGGACCTGCTCGCTGGCGCGCAAGGCGGCCTGCGCCGCCTGCGCGGCCTCGGCGAAGCGGCCGGCGTTGCGCAGATGCAGCGCGCGATAGACGCGGGCCTGCGACGACAGGAAGGGATCGTTGGCGGCGGCCACCTGTACGTCGGCGTCGCGGAACAGGCGGTCGGCCTCGGCGAAGCGGCCGTTGTTGGACACGTTGAGCGCCAGGTTCAGCAGCGCCTCGCCCATCTCGGCCGGCGGCGCGCGGCGCGCCTCGGCGTCGGCGACGAGCGCCTGGAAGTCGGTCTCGGCCTGTTCGAACCGCCACTCGTTGTTCTGGACGTAAGCGCGGGCGCGCAGGCGGGCCGGGTCCGCCGCGGCGGCGGCCTGCGAGCGGGCGAGCCCGCCGGTGGCGCCGCCGAAGTCGGCGGCGATCTCGGCGCTGGCGGCCGAGGTCTGTACGTCGTTGGCGGCCGGCGCCTTCATCGCGCCGGAGACCACCTTGAGCCCGGTCTCAAGGACATCGGCGATCTGCGCGGGCCCTTCGGCCGTGAACGTCCCGCCGCCGCGCCTGGTGGTGTAGGCGAGGTACGGCGCGCTGCCCCGGGCGCTGCGGCAGGCGCGGCGGTTGGCGGCGCCGAGGCCGGCGATGCTCTCCGTCTTCTGCTCGGAGCACTGGGCGCGGCCCGTGAGCGCCGTCTCCCAGGGGCCGACGTCGCCCTTCTCGAAGGTGTAGAGCCGCCCCAGGCTGCCCTCCCAGCCGCGGCAGCGGATGTTCCAGCCGCGGCGGCCCGGACCCTGGACGACCGGGTCGTCGTAGTCGCGCACGGCGGTGCAGACGGCCCCGGAGGCGGCGCTCTGGCCCAGCGGGATCAGGTCGGCGCGGGTCTGGGCTCCGGCCGGCGACGCCAGGACGAGCGCGCCCGAAAGCGCGAGGAGGAGACGCTTCACGATCATTTCTGCTGCCTGCGCTGGCGCCAGATCTCTTCGCTGCCGGTGCCGGTGGTGACCGGATCGGTGACGATTTCGTCGGTCGCCGGGGGCGCCACGCCCAGGACGACATTGGGAGCGATCAGGCTTTCGGACGAGACCTGCGCCTCTCCGGCCTCTTCGGAGCTCTTCGAGTCGTTGGAGTTCGAGGAGTCGTTGCCCAGGATCGAGCCGGTGCTGCCGAGCTGGTCACGGGCTGCGAGCACGCCGGCGCTGAGCTGCGAGGTCACGACGTTGTCGCTGCCCGAACCGCCGCCGGTCCCGCCGCCGCCGCCGGACACGAAGGCCGGCGAGCAGTTCTGGGTGCCCACGTCGCAACTGTTGAAGCGGTAGTTGGCGTCGGCGGGCTTGCTGACCGGCGCGCCGTTGGCGTCGACGATCGTGAAGCTCACCGCGGTCCCCGCGCTGGTTCCGCCCACGACCTGGCCGTTCGCGCCCGAGAACGCGCCCCAGAGCTCCACGATCTTCGGCGGGTCGATGACGAGGGCCGGGTTCGACTGTCCGGTCAAGAAAACGCCCACCGCCTGCCCGAGCTGGATCGCCGAGGTGTTCTGGCTGACCACCTTCTGGTCGGACGAGACCTCGAGCTTGCCGGCCGAGATGAAGACCTTGTTGGTCTCGTCGCCGGTCGGACCCTTGCCGGCGAGGCCGTCGATGGCGCCGACCGCCGTGCCCTGGACGAGGGTGATGAACCGCTGCGAGCCCAGGAGGATGTCGTTGCGGGACGCCAGCCGCACCTCGGTGAAGGCGCGCACGTCGGTGTACTGGCCGCCGTTGAAGGTCGCCGCGCCGAGCGCGCCGGAGACGAGGATCGAGTTCGGGCGCCAGGAGAGGTCGGTCGCGTCGCCGATCCGGAGGATCCCGCCGCTGGCGCTCGGCGCGACGATGCCCGTGACCTGGGCGTTGTTGTTGGAGCCCACGAGGAACGCGACGTTCGGCGTGTTCGCCGGATTGATCGACAGTGTCTGCAGGAAGAGATCGCCGCGCGTGCCGCCCGTCGGGGAGCCGGCGAACAGGCGCAGGTTGCCCGCCACGCGGAGCTGGCCGAACTCGGTGTTGTCGAGGATCAGCGCGCCCGAGCCTCCGGCCGCGCCGCCGACCCGCAGCGCCCCGGTCTTGGACTCGATCTGGGCGTTGGCCGCGGTAGCCGGACCGGTGAGGTCCAGGTCCCCGGCGGCGATGCGCAGCGTTCCGGCGGCGGTCAGCGCCGCGACCCGGGCCGTGCCCGCCACGTCGATGGTCAGGTCCCGGCCGGCGCTGAGCGCTGTGGCGGACGTGAAGTTTCCGAGCGACGTGATGGAAAGATCGCGCGTAACCGGCCCGATCGCGGAGCCGAGGCTGAGCGTCGTGCCCTGGATGATCAGGTCGCGGCCCGTGCGGTAGCTGGTGGTCGTGACCGAGCCGTTGGCGCTGGTGGCCCGCAGCGTCAGGTCCTCGCTGGCGCTGACCGCGCCGGCCGTGACCGTGCCGCCGACCAGGGACACCGAGCCGGAGTCGGCCCGCACGTCGGTCACGCGCAGCGCGCCCGCCGCGGTGATCGTGATGTTCCGCGTCGCCGTGAGCGAGTTGGCGAGGGTGAAGTCGCCGGTGGTCGAGCCGACCGTCAGGTCGCGGCCGGCCGAGACGTTGTCGAGGCGGACGGTCGGCGCCTTGAGCGTCGCGTCGCGCGAGGCGATCACCGAGACCGCGCCAGGCGTCTCGCGCAGCACGTCGACGATGGCGTCGCGGCCGGCCCGCACATCGACCCGCGTCGCGCCGGTGACGCCGCCCGTGCCCAGGCCCAGCCTGGCGTCGAGGTCGATCGATTCGACCCGGACGACGCGGCCGTTGCCCGCCGCGTCGGGGCTGCCGACGAACTCGATCTGCACTGCGTCCGGCGCGCCGCCGGTGAGGGTCGCGTCGCCGAGCGAGGCGGTCCCGTGATTGGCGATGACGTAGATGTCGTCGCCGGCGGTCGCCTTGCCGACGATCGCATCACCGCTGGTGGCGACGACGTAGAGGTCGCCGGTGGAGGTGACCGTGCCCAGCTTCAGGCTCTGCGCCATCCCGAACACGCGCGGCGCGGTGACCGTGTTGGCCTCGATCGCGCCGCCCCGGAGGTTCACGCTGCCGCCGGCGGTGATGGTGTCGACCTTGGCGTCGGCGAGATCGAGCGAGACGTTCTGCGGCGCCGACAGGTTGATCACGCCGGCGACGGATGAGACGCCGTCGCCGATGGTGATGTCGCGGCCCGAGGTGACGGTGAGCCTGGTCGGCGCCGAGATGGCGTCGATCTTCACGTCCTGCCGCCCGCTGATCACGCCTTCGCGCATGACGCCGACGCCCGCGAGCAGCACGTCGCCCTGGGTGGAGGTCGCGGTCAGGTTGCCGCTGGCGATGAGGCTGTTGGCCTTGATCTGCGGACCGGTGACCGTGACGTCGCGTGCGGCCACGATGCGGCCGAGCTCGATCGACGCGGTGGCCTGGATCCGGGCGTCTCGGCCGACGTTGATCGCCGCGATCGCAGTCGGGTCGAACAGCGCCGAGACCAGCGCGCGGTCGAGGACGACGGACTCGACGATGTTCGGGAACATCCCGTTCCCGTTGCCATTCCCGTTTCCGTTGCCGTTCCCGTTCCCGTTCCCGTTTCCGTTGCCGTTTCCATTGCCGCCGCCGTTGTCGCAGTAGTGGTCGTCGCACTCGGGCGGGGTGTTGTCGTCCGCGATGGTCGGCGGGTCCCGGGTCTCCTCGAGGGGGCGGACCCACGGGCGGCCGAAGATGCGGCCCACGTTGCGGATCTGCAGGTCGCGGGAGGCCACGGCCTTGTTCAGGTAGATGTCGGTGGTCGCCGCGCCGTCCAGCGAGGGGCCGGCCGTGCGGTTGGCGATGCCTGCGCCGCCCGACAGCACGATGTCGCCGCCGTCGGCCTTCGCCGCCTGGGCCGTGACCATGCCTTCGAGGTTGATGACCGCGCTGCCGATCGCCGACTTCGAGACCGCCGCCAGGAAGACGGTGTCGCCGCGCGTGTCGCCGCCCAGGTCGATCGCCACCTGGCTTTCGGCGCCGTCGCTGGCGTTGGGGACGATGAAGTCGACCAGATCGAAGTCGCCGCCCGCGCCGGGCGCGAGGCGGATCTGGAAGTTCTTGGCCGAGCCGTAGAGGACGCTGCCGCTGGTGGCGCTGACCAGGGCGTTGGCCCGGGTCTGGATGGTCGGCCCCATCATGGCGACCATGCCGCCGTGCGCCGTCACCGTGGCGTTGGACAGCACCATGATCCGCGAGTTCGGCAGCGCGTCGCTGCCGTTGAACGAGAAGAGGGTGTTGGCGGGGTTCAGGAAGTCGGCGGTGTTGGGGGTGCCGATGGCGACGAACAGGCTGCCCGCGTCGACCTGCGAGCCCTTGCCGAAGATGATGCTGTTCTGCGACGAGAACCAGACGTTGCCGCCGTAGGCCGAGCCGACCTTGCCTTCGACCACGCCTTCGATCTTCGACGGCGTGAGGCCGGTGACCTTGTTCAAGACGATCCAGCTCTTGTCGTTGAACTGGAAGCTGACGGTCTCTTCGGGGCCGACGTTGAAGGTCGTCCACGACAGGACGGTGCGCGGCGCGTTCAGCCGGACATCCGTCCGGTCGGTCGAGGTCGTGATCGTCGGATTGCCGCCGCCGGCGTTGACCTCGGGGATGCCGCCCACGGGAAGCGCGAACGAGGTGGCGGGCGTGAACGCATGGAAGCCGGCCAGCGCCCCGCACAGCGCCGTCCGCGCGTACAAGAGCCGGCGGCGGGCCTCGGGCGTCATGATGAACGTCGGCATGCTTACTCTTTCCGCATCATAGCAGGCTCGCCGTGAGCTGGATCAGCACACGGTCGCTAGGACGCGAACCCCCCGTCCGGGTGGCGTCGAGTGGATGGGCGTAGGTGACTTCCAGGTTGGCGCGGCTGAACAGCCGGAACACGACCCCCGCGCCGATCGACTTCAGGCTTCTGTCCTTCTGCACCCCGGACACCGCGGCGTTGTTGTTGGAGACCCAGCCGGCGTCGAAGAAAGCATACGGCGCCGCCGCTATCTTGGGATGCAACTGCACGGGGCCGTAGCGCACCTCGGCCGCGGCGGAGATCCCCTTGTCGCCCAGCAGCGCCGCCGGGTCGTAGCCGCGGCCGACCGTGAGGCCGCCCAGCGAGATCTGCTCGTAGGGCATCAGCGTGCTGCCGGCGTACTGCGCCTGCATGCGCACCTGGCCGGTGAGGCGGTCGGTGAGCGCGATGTCGCTGCCGCCCTGGGCGCGCACCACCCAGGCCTCGGGCTTGCCGAGCCCGCGGGTCAGCAACAGGTCGCCCGCGTCGCTGGCGCCGAAGACGTCGAGTCCCTTGCGCACGCTGAACGCGCCGCTGGTCAGCACGGGCCGCCCTGCGATCTCGGTGCGGTAGTCGCCGTCCATGCGCGCGTAGACGATGCGCAGCTTGTCGTGGCTGAGCAGCGCCGCGCCAGAGGGGCGGGTCTTCTGGTCGATCAGGTCGAAGCCGCCGGCGACGTTCAGGTTCTGGCTGCGCGAGCGGATGACCGGGTAGGCGGCCTCGAGGTTGCCGACCACCGACCTGCTCTTCAGGTCCAGCGGCTTGAGGAAGTCGCCGGGGCGGCTCTCCCCGTAGGTGAACGACCCGCGGCCGACCAGGCCCTCGCCGCCGAAGCGGGCGGTCTCGGCGATCTGCACCAGCCACTGCTCGTTGGAGTCCAGGGTGTGGAAGGCGGTGAGCGCGGTGGACTCCCCGTACTCGGTGTACCCCGAGAACTCCCCGCGCACGAGGCCGCCCCAGCGGCCCACCTGCTTCGAGCCGGTGTTCTGCACGTTGGCGAAGACGTCGGGGCCTTCTTTGGCCACCGTGATGTCGATGTCGACCGCGCCGCGCTCGGCGCTGGTGGAGGGCCGCACGGCCGCGCGGGCGCGGATGCCCGGGACGTCGGACGCCAGCAGCAGGTAGCGCTGGGCCCTGGCCATGTCGAACGGCTTCATGCCGCGCAGCTTCTCGGCATAGCGCTCGACGGCGGCCTGGGCCGGGCCCACGTCGCCGCGGACGCGGACGTTGACGACGTGTGCCTCGATCACCTCGAGCACCAGCGAGCCGCCGGCGATGCGCTGTTCCGGGATCTCCACCCGGGCCAGGACGCCGGAGTCGAACACGATGCGCGCCGCGCGGTCGCGGATCTGGCAGATCACGGAGACGGGCTGCGGCTTGCCCAGGACGTCGGCGTAGGCCGCGCGCAGGTCGTCCGGGCTCACCGCCGTCGCGCCCTGGAACGTCACCGCGTTCAGCGTGACCTGCACGTCGGAGCTCTCGAGCGGGCAGGGGCCGGGCGGCTCAGGCGTGAACGCGCCGCTGGAACGGCGGGGCGGCGGACGGGTGATGCGGCTGGACGGGTTCACTTCCGCGGCGCTGGTGCCGGGGACGGCCGCCTGCGGCGCGGGCTGGGCCCATGTCAGGCCGGTCGGCGAGAGCGCCGTGGTCGCCAGGGCGAGCAGACACCAGCGGGCCTTGCGGCCCATACGCAGCGCCCGATGGCGAAGCCCCTCCATGCCATACCCCCAAGCACCCGACACCAGTCCGTCTTACAGTTCGTCGAACACGTTGTTAAGCGGAGACTCTTGGCACGCGAACCCTCGAAAAGGGGGGGAGTCGCGCGTTCGGAGGCTAGGCGCCGGCCCACGGATTTGGTCCCATTGTCGCGTATTCGGGCTACCGAAGCTGAGCCGAGACCGCTAAGACTCGGCGGTCAGTTGTGCGCGCCCGGGGGAGGGACGATGGGGGGAGCACGAGCGTCGCGAGTTGTGGGCGCGCTTTGCGTCGCCGCAGCCGCCGTCGTCGGCGCGTTCGTCGTCGTGAGCGGTCCGTCCGCCACGGCCGCGACCGAATCCGCGCCTGTGAAGGGCGTGCATGAGGGGGTCGCCTCGTGCGCGGGCTCCAGTTGTCACAGCCGCCAGGTCGATTCGGGCGTGAACGTCCGCCAGAACGAACTGATCACCTGGCAGAGCGCCTCCAGCGCCGCCGGCGCCCACAGCCGCGCCTGGCGGGTGCTGACCGAACCCCGCGCGCAGGCGATCACGCGCAAGATGGGCATCGGCCCCGCGCAGACCGCCAAGGAATGCCTGGGCTGCCACGCCGATCCGGGCCCCATGCGCGGCGGCAAGTTCCAGCTCAGCGACGGGGTCGGTTGCGAAGCCTGCCACGGCGGCGCCTCGGGCTGGCTGGCCAGCCACCGCGCGGTCGGCGGCACTCACGCGGCGAACGTCGCCAACGGCCTGCGGCCCCTGGAGAACCCGAAGGTGCGCGCCGGCGTCTGCCTGGACTGCCACTTCGGCAGCTCGCGCTCGGGCCAGTTCGTGACCCACCAGATGATGGCTGCTGGCCACCCGCGCGTCGCCTTCGAGCTCGATCTGTTCTCGAGCATGATCAACCACTGGGATGTCGACGCCGACTACGTGAAGCGCAAGGGCTACGCGGGCGGCGTGAAGACCTGGGCGGTCGGCCAGGCCATGGCGCTGGATCGCTCGCTCTCGCTCTACGGCGAGGGCGGCCGTGGCGGCGGGGCCTTCCCCGAACTCTATTTCTTCGACTGCCATAGCTGCCACCGCGAGATCTCGGACGATCCGAAGGCGCGGCCGAAGTGGGAGGCGAACCCCGGCCGTCCGATCCCCTCGGGCCAGCCGCCGTTCAACGACGAGAACATGATCATGCTGCAGGCGGCGGCCCGGGTGGCCTCGCCGGCGCTGGCCCAGCGGCTCGAGGCCGACTCGCGCGCCTTCCACGCGGCGATGGCCCGCGACCGTGGCGAATCGCAGCGCGCCGCCCTGAGGCTGGCCGGCACCGCCCGCGCGCTGGCCGATGCGTTCGCCGCCCGCGGGTTCTCGCGCGCCGACACGCTGGCGATGCTCGACACCGTCCTGTCGACGGAGCTTTCGCGCCGCTACACCGACTACTCGGGCAGCGCGCAGGCGGTCATGGCGGCCGATACGCTGCTGAACGCCCTCGTGGCGTCCGGCCAGGTCGACCGCGGCGTGGCGGCCCGCGTGCGTCCGCAGCTCGATCGGGCCTACGCGCAGGTGCGCGATCCCAACCGGTACAGCCCGGACGCCTTCCGGAGCGCGCTGACCCAGGTCGCCCAGGCGGCGAGGTCGCTCAGATGAGATCGACAATGCGCTGGGCCGTGTCATTGGCCGCTTTGGCGCTCGCGTCCTGCGGCGGCGGCGGAGGAGGGGGCGGAAACGGCGGTGGAACGCCCACCGCGCCGACGACGCCCGGCACGCCCGGACCGACGCCCGCGGGCGTCTTCACGCTCCCGGCCGCCGTGGCGCTGACGACGGCCGACGTCCAGCAGGTGATCGCCCAGGCGGTGGCCGAGGCGCGCGCGCGCAACCTGCCGGTGGTGATCGCGGTGACCGACCGCGTCGGCAACGTGCTGGCCGTCTATTCGATGACCGGCGCGCGGGCCACGACCGTCACCCGGGCGGGCCCCGCGGGGGTCAGCACCGACGCCCAGGGCCTGACTGTGCCCGCGGCTGCCGCGGCGATCGCCAAGGCGGTGACCGGGGCCTACCTGTCGTCGTCCGGGGGCAACTCGTTCTCGACCCGCACGGCCAGCCAGATCGTGCAGGAACACTTCCCGCCGGCGCCGTCGACCGTGGGTCTGGAAGGCGGCCCGCTCTTCGGCGTGCAGTTCTCGTCGCTGCCCTGCTCGGACGTGACCACCCGGACGGCGAACGTCGCGGTGGGGCCGCGGCGCACGCCGCTGGGCCTCTCGGCCGATCCCGGCGGCTTCCCGCTCTACAAGAACGGCACGCTGGTCGGCGGCGTCGGCATCGTGGGCGACAACGACTACGGCTTCGACAAGAACATCCTCGACGTCGACGCCGACGACGAGGAGAACATCGCCTACGCCGCCACGGTGGGCTTCGACGCCCCGACCGACCAGCGCGCCGACCGGATCACGGTCGACGGAACGGCGCTCCGCTATTCCGACGCCTCGACGGGCACGCTACGGACCACGCCGACCAGTGCGCCGGCCTTCTCGACGCTCGGCGCGGCGGCGGGCGGGTTCACGCCGGTGAACGGCTACTACGCCGGCGGCGGCGCGCTCGCGGGCCAGGCCTACGGGACCGAGGCGTCCGGCCTGCGGCTGGCCACCACGGCGGACTTCGCGATCGCCGGCGCCATGGTCCTGTCCGACGGGGCGGGCAACAACCGCTTCCCGATCCGCGGCGGCACAGACGCCGCCGACGGCCTGACGCCGCTGAGCGCGGCCGAGGTGCGGGCGCTGCTGGAGGAAGCCTTCACGGTCATGAGCCGCGCCCGCGGCCAGATCCGGCGTCCGCTCGACAGCCGCGCCGAGGTCTCGATCACCGTCGTGGACAGCCGCGGCCAGATCCTGGGCATCGTGCGGGCGCCCGACGCGCCGGTCTTCGGCATCGACGTCTCGGCGCAGAAGGCGCGGACCGTGGCCCTGCTGTCGGGCCAGCGCGCCGCGGCGGAACTGGCGGGCGACCCCAGCGCCGACGTCCGGGGCTTCGTGCAGAAGACGCGGGACTTCCTCGGCGACGCCACCGCCCTGACCGGCCGCACCGCCTTCGCGGCCAAGGCGATCGGCAACATGTCGCGCCCCTACTTCCCGGACGGCGAGGTGGGACGCGCGAACGGCCCGCTTTCGCGCCCGATCAATCTGTGGAGTCCGCTGTCCACCGGGCTGCAGTCGGCGCTCGTGTTCGGCAACCTGGGCCAGCACCTGGGCTTCGTGGGCGGCGCCTCGGCGACGGACACGCCCGCCCGCTGCACGTCGCTGCCCGACGTCGCCACCGGGCAGAACCCGCTGCAGAACGGCCTGCAGATCTTCTCGGGCTCGGTGCCGGTCTACCGCGGCGCGCGCCTCGTGGGCGCGATCGGCGTGTCTGGCGACGGCATCGACCAGGACGACATGATCTCGTTCCTGGGCGCGCACAACGCCGGCGCCCGCCTGGGCGGCGCGATCGGTAACGCTCCGGTAGCGATTCGCGCCGACACCCTGCTGGTCGGACCTACTCAGACGCGCCTGCGCTACGTCGGCTGTCCGTTCGCGCCTTTCCTGGACTCGAACGAACAGAACGTGTGCCAGGGGAAATAGGGCATGCGCAAAGCCTCGCTCCTCGCGTTCGTCGCCCTTGCCGCCCTGGCCGGCCAGGCCAGGGCGTCGACGGGCGGCGGGCTGACGATCGACGGCATCCTGAACGGCGACGCCCAGGGCTCGCCGTCGCGCGGGGCGGACCGCAGCATCGACGACATCCTGGCCGACTGCGGCGTGGCCGGTGCGCCCGCCGCGGCCATGCTGGCCGCCGTCGATGCTTCGGCCCAGGAGCAGGCGCCCCCCGCCGCCCAGCCGCCGGCCGAGGCTGAGGCCACCGCGCCGCCGCCGGACTCCGAGCCGGCCCCCACGGACGCGGCGCCGCTCGAAGGACGCCGGCCGCCCGGCCGGATCGAGACCTACGAGCCGGAGATCCAGCAGACCAACCCCGGGGCCGTGCGCGCCCCGCCGCCGGAAGCCTTCCCTCACGACGAGGCGCCGATTCCGGACCGCTGGCGCCTGGCCGGCGCCCTGGGCGTCTCCAAGCCCCGCTGGTACGATCCCTACAACCAGAACTTCTGGAAGGGCGACATCCCGATCAAGGGCGTCGAGGACCTGTTCCTGGCGCTGACGGGAATCTCCGACACCGTGGTCGAGCCGCGCACCTTCCCGATCCCGGTCGGCGTGCAGACGACGGCGCGTCCGGGCAGCCTGGACGTCTTCGGCCGTTCGAGCAGCCTGGTGGTGGCGCAGACCTTCATCGCCGGCGCCTCGCTCATCAAGGGGTCGACCGCCTTCAAGCCGCCCGAGTACGAACTGCGCGTCGTGCTGGCCGGCCAGTACAACTACGTCGACGTGCCCGAGCGCCGGGTGCTCTTCGTCGAGCCCAGCAAGAAGTCGCACCGCAGCGACGCGTTCATCGGCGTCCAGGAACTGTTCCTCGACTACCACCTGCGCAACGTCTCCGACCGCTACGACTTCGACAGCGTCCGCGTCGGCATCCAACCGTTCTCCTCGGAGTTCCGGGGCTTCCTGTTCCAGGACAACCAGCTCGGCGTCCGCCTGTTCGGCAACCGCGACAACAACCGGTTCCAGTACAACCTCGCGGCCTTCTGGCGCCTGGAGAAGGACACGAACTCGGGCCTGAACGACGTGACCCAGCGCATCCGCGACGACTGGGTCTTCATCGGCAACCTGTATCGGCAGGACCTTCCCGTGCCCGGGCTCACCTCGCAGGTGACGGTGGCCTACAACCGCAACCGCGAAGGCAACGAGATCTACGTCGACAAGAACGGCTTCCCGCAGCGCCCGGCGCTCATCGGGACCCTTCGCGGCCGCGACTACGACGTCGTCTACCTGGGCTACAACGCCGACGGCCACTGGGGCCGCTACAACCTGACGGCTTCGGCCTATTACGCCCTCGGCGAGGACCGCAATTCGATCTTCACCGACCGCAAGGCGAAGATCCGCAGCTACTTCCTGGCCGCCGAGCCGTCGGTCGACTTCGACTGGATCCGGGTCCGGGGCTCGCTGCTCTACGCCTCGGGCGACAAGAACCCTTACGACAACACCGAGCGCGGCTTCGACTCGATCTTCGAGAACCCGCAGTTCGCCGGCTCGGACACCAGCTACTGGATCCGCCAGACCATCCCGTTCGCCGGCGGCGGCCGCGTGATCGGGATCAACGCGCGCAACGGGGTCCTGAACTCGCTGCGGCCGTCGAAGGAAGAGGGCCAGTCCAACTTCAATAATCCCGGCACCACGCTCGTCGGCGGCGGCGCCGACTTCGACGTGACGCCCGAACTGCGGCTTTCGGTCAACGTGAACCACCTGGGCTTCGTGGACACGACGATCCTGGAGAACCTGCGCCAGGAGGGCTCGATCCCGAAGTCGCTGGGCTGGGACGCCTCGGTCGCCGCGATCTGGCGTCCGCACATGACCCAGAACATCGTGTTCCGGGCCTCGGGTGCGGTGTTCGATGCGGGCGCGGGCTTCAAGGACCTGTTCGCCAACCGCGGCCGGCACGACCAGTACTACTCCGTGTTGCTCAACGCCATTCTCACCTTCTAGGGGCAAGATGCTGAAATTCGGGCGGAAATGGCTGAGACTGGGAGCGCTGGCGGCGCTGACCGTGCTCGCGCCCATCTCGCTCAAGGCCAGCGAGGCGGAAAAGCCGGTCAAGCGCAGCTATGTCATGGCCGCGCCGGCCAAGCTCGGGATGTCCGACGCCGAGGTGGACGCCGCCAGCAAGGGCTGCGTGTCGTGCCACACCGACAGCGACGCCAAGTCGATGCACGTCTCCGAGGCGGTCCGGCTGGGGTGCGCGTCCTGCCACGGCGGCGATCCGAACGTCATCGCGCCGGCGGGCCTGGCGATGACCTCGCCCGAGTACGTTCGCCTGCGCGACAAGAGCCATGTGCTGCCGAAGTACCCGAAGACGTGGAACTGGCCCAGTTCGGCCAATCCGAAGCACAGCTTCACCCTGCTCAACAAGGAGAGCCCCGAGTACGTCCGCTTCGTGAACCCGTCGGACTACCGCGTGGCCCGCCTGGCCTGCGGCGCCTGCCACATGGAGCTGATCGAGAGGGCCGAGCGCTCGCTGATGGCGACGGGCGCCATGTTCTTCGGCGGCGCCTCGTACAACAACGGCATCCTGCCCTTCAAGAACTACGTCCTCGGGGAGGCCTACACGGCCCACGGCGAGCCGGCGAAGCTCCTGTCGCCCGGCAATCCGCCCGGCGCGGTGACGCCCGAACAGGCCAAGCGCGGGGCGGTCGGCGCGCTCTATCCGCCGCCGACCTGGCATGTGACGCCGCCCGGCGACATCTTCCGCGTGTTCGAGCGCGGCGGCCGCAACATCAACACCCAGTTCGCCGAAGTGGGCCTGCCCAACGCCAACGGCGCGCTGCAGCGCCTCGAGGAGCCGGGCCGGCCCGACCTGAAGCAGTCGAACCGTGGCCCGGGCACCGGCCTGCGGGTCGCGATCCCGCTGCTGAACATCCACAAGACCCGCCTGAACGACCCCTTCACCTGGTTCCTGGGCACCAACGACCAGCCGGGCGACTACCGCTCGTCGGGCTGCGCGTCCTGCCATGTGGTCTATGCGAACAACCGCCAGCAGCAGGCCAGCCTCACCTGGGCGAAGTACGGCCGCGACGGCGCCTCGGCCCAGGTCGACCCGACGATCCCGAAGGACCAGTCGGGCCACCCGATCAAGCACTACTTCACGCGCGCGATCCCGACGGCCCAGTGCATGAATTGCCACATGCACCAGCCGAACATGTTCATGAACACCTACCTCGGCTACACGATGTGGGACTACGAGTCCGACGCGCCCTTCATGTGGCCCGAGCGGCAGAAGTACCCGACGTCCGAGGAGATCCGCCACGTCCTCGACCGCAACCCCGAGGGCGCCGCGCCCCGCGGGCTGTGGGCCGACCTCGACTTCCTGCGCAACGTCTTCGACCTGAACGCCAAGCTGAAGGACACCCAGTTCGCCGACTACCACGGCCACGGCTGGAACTTCCGCGGCATCTTCAAGCGCGACCGCGAAGGCAACCTGCTGGACGCCGAAGGCAAGATCGTCGCCAACGACGACCCCGAGAAGTGGCGCCGGAAGGGCGAGCCCCAGTTCCCCGAGGTGGGCAAGCAGCCGGGCAAGGCCGTCCACATGATGGACATCCACGCCGAGAAGGGCATGCAGTGCGCCGACTGCCACTTCGCCCAGGACAGCCATGGCTCGGGCCTCATCATGGGCGAGGTCGCCAACTCGGTCGAAATCCGCTGCAAGGACTGCCACGGCACCGCCGACGCCTATCCGACGCTGCGCACCTCGGGCCCGGCGGCCGACGTGAAGGGCAACGACCTGAGCCTGCTGCGCAACCCCGACGGCCAGCGCCGCTTCGAGTGGGTCGAGCAGGACGGCCGCCGCGTGCTGGTCCAGCGGTCGCTGCTGGATCCCAAGCTCGAGTGGCGCATACACCTGACCAAGGACTCGGTCGACCGCACCAGCCCCGACTTCAACGCCAGGTCGGCCCGCGCCAAGCTGATGAGCCGCATCAGCCAGGACGGGCGCCCGTTCGCCTGGGGCCCCGGCGTCGCCGCCGGAGACCGCGCCCACAAGGACGAGGAAATGGAGTGCTTCGCCTGCCACTCGTCGTGGACGACGGCGTGCGCGGGCTGCCACCTGCCCATCGAGGCCAACTGGAAGACGACGACCCACAAGTTCGAGGGCATCGAGACCCGCAACTATGCGACCTACAACCCGCAGGTTGCGCGCGACGACATGTACCAGTTGGGCGTCCACTCGACCGTGAAGGGCAACACCATCGCCCCGGTCCGCTCCTCGTCGGCGCTCGTCCTGTCGTCGACGAACGTCAACCGCGAGCGGATCTACACCCAGCAGCCGCCGATCGCCGCCTCCGGCTACTCCAGCCAGGCGTTTGCGCCGCACTTCCCGCATACGGTGCGCAAGACCGAGACCAAGACCTGCTCGGACTGCCACGTCTCGGCGGCGAACGACAACAACGCCATCATGGCCCAGTTGCTGCTGCTCGGGACCAACTACGTGAACTTCGTCGGCCAGAACGCCTGGGTGGGCCTGGATGGCGCCATCGAGGCGGTCCGGGTCAGCGAGTGGAGCGAGCCGCAGGCCGTCTTCGGGTCGTACCTCCAGAAGTACGCCTATCCCGACTACTACAAGGACCATGTCGAGAAGAACGGCCGCGAGATCAGGGACCGCGTCCGCGGCGGCCCGTTCCCCAACGGCGTGACGGGCCACCAGGAAGAAGAGTCGGCCGAGTGGATCCGCAAGGTCAGCCACAAGTCCGGCGGCGCGGCCCGCTGCCTCCAGTTGCGCGGCGAGTACATGTTCGTCGCCGAAGGGAAGGGCGGCTTCCGCGCCTACGACGTGGCCTCGATCGCCAACAAGAGCGTCTCGCAGCCGATCATCACCGCGCCGTTCTCGGCGCTGGGCCATGACACGCGGGTCGCGTCGAAGAACGCCACCTGCATGGCGCTGCCGACGAACCAGAACATCGCGCCGCTGCGCAACGAGCACATGCAGCAGATGAAGGTGAAGGACGCCGTCACCGGCCAGGACACCACGCTGCTCCAGGCCAACCAGGAGCAGAAGTTCCACCCGATCTACTCCTACGCAGTGATCACCGACGCCGAGGAGGGGCTCATCCTCGTCAACGTGAACACGCTGGCCGACGGCGATCCGCGCAACAACATGCTGAAGCGCGCGGTCACCTGGAACGAGGGCGGGGTGCTCAAGGGCGCGCGCCACATCACGCTGGGCGGCAGCATCGCCTACATCGCCGCCGATGCGGGCCTGGTCGTGGTCGACCTGACCGATCCCCTGAAGCCGCGCCACCTGACGACCGTGCCGCTGCCCGACGTGCGCGCCTCGGCGCTTCAGTTCCGCTACCTCTGGGTCACGACCCAGCGCGGCTTGGAAGTGCTGGACGTCACGAAGCTCGACCAGCCCCGGCTGGTGGAGGGCGCGACCATCCCGCTGGTCGATGCGCGGCGCGTCTATGTGGCCCGGACCTACGCCTACGTGGCGGCCAAGAAGGACGGCCTGGTCATCGTCGACGTGACCAGCCCGGAACGGCCGCGCCTCTATCGGAAGTTCGATGCCGACGGCCAGTTGAACGACGCCGAGGACGTGGTCGTGGGCTCCACGAACGCCTCGCTCTTCGCCTACGTCGCCGACGGGCGGAACGGCCTGAAGGTGCTGCAACTCACCAGCCCGTCCAGCCAGCCGAACTTCTACGGTTTCTCGCCGAAGCCGATGCCCGAGCTCATCGCCTGGGCGAAGACGGACGGCGCCGCGCTCGCGCTCTCCAAGGGCCTCGACCGTGACCGCGCGGTGGACGAGACCGGCGGGCAGATGGCGATCTTCGGACGCCTCGGCTCGCGGCCGTTCAACCGGGCCGAGATGGAGCGCTTCTTCACCGACCGCTGGGGCCGCCCCTACCGCGTCACCGACGAGCCCGACATGACCGCCTGGCTCGGCGTCCCCGTGAACCGCGCCAACGCCGACCGCTGAGCCCGGCCTCGCCGTCGCGCCCGGGCGCTCGGCTCAGCCGGGTCGGAGCCGGAGGCCCGCAGCCCGCAATACCGTTCATCCTCGCATGCACGCGCATGAGCGGTTCGAAGGATCGAGGCGGGTGGAGGCGGGGTTGGGCTACGCCCGCGGAACGTCGGCCGTCGTGGGCGTCGTGTAGGCGGGGATCGGCACCGGCACGCCCTTGAGGTCGATCTCGCCGACCGCCTCGATCGGGACGTTGATCCTGGCGAGCTTCAGGGTGTCGCCCGAGAACAGGATGCGCGTGCCGAAGGTCTTGTTGGCCGCCTCCAGCCGCGCGGCGATCACCACCACCTCGCCGTAGGCCGTGTAGTTGAACCGGCGCTCGCCGCCGAAGTTGCCCACCAGGCCGATGCCGCTCGATACGCCCATGCGGGTGTAGCCGAACTTGATGCCGCGCTCGATCATCTTCTCGCGGATCGCCAGCGCGTAGGTGTCGATCTCGCGGCAGCAGGCGATGGCGCGGTCCGCGTGGTCGTCGGACGGCACGGGGGCGCCGAAGATCGCGATGATGCCGTCGCCGGTCATCTTGTCGATCATCGCCTCGTGCTTCCAGAGGATGTCGATCACGCCGTCGAAGTACTCGTTGATCACGCCCTCGAAAGTCTCGAGCGGCAGGCTGGCGACGAGGTTCGAGAAGTTCTCCAGGTCGGAGATCATCACGGTGATCTCGCGCTCCTCCGCGCCGATCTTCACCTGCTCCTGGCCGCCCACCATCCGGTCGATGACCTGCGGGGCGAGATAGCGCTCCAGCGTCGACGAATAGAAGGCGCGTTGGTTCTGCAACTCGGCCGCCGATAGGCGCGAGAGGATGAAGAAGCCGAACGCGAAGGAAATCGCCGGCGCGGTCATCGGGACCATGAGCGCGGCGAACGCGTAGAGCGCCCACGCGCCGACCGCGCCCGCGCCCATCCCGAGCAGGACGATGCCGACCGATACCCACCAGCTCTGTGTGGACCGCCCGATCAGCGCGCCGCAGAAGGCTGAGAACAGGGCGATCACGGCGGTCCAGCCGGCGGCGGGGATACGCACCTTGTCGCCCGCCATCATCTGCGAGAGGGCGTGGACGTGGACCTCCACGCCCGGCGTGCCGCGGAAGTGGCCGCTCAGGAACCTGAGCGGCGTCATGTGCATGTCTTCGACCGGCGTGTCCGCGTCGGCGCTGGCCGAGCGGGTCGTGCGGCCGATGAAGACGATCCGGTCCTTCAACTGCTCGGGCGGCACGAAGTCGACGAGGGCGGCCGAGTAGGACGGTGCGATGGCGCCCGCGTTCTCGCCCTCCACGTTGGGGTCCGGCGCGCGGTAGCGGAGGTTGAACGGCTTGGTCGGCGGCTTCAGCCCCACGGCCTGGACGCCGACCTCGGTGGCCAGGGCCAGCGTCTTGCCGGGCCGCGGGTCGTAGCGGCGCACGAAGCTGTCGTAGTCCGACACGATCAGGGCGCGGGCGTCCGAATAGTGGATCTTCGGGTCGACGGGGAAGTCGACGCCCGGCGTCATCGCCGGATCGACCACCGCCACGATCGGCGCCTTCACGTCCTTGATGCGGTCCTGGAAGGCCTTGAACTCCTCGTCCGAGGCCCAGGTGTCGAGCAGATAGTCGACGCCGATCGCCTTAACGCCCTTCTTGTCGAGCGCGACCATCACGTCGGCCAGCCACAGCTTGTCGATCGGCGACAGGCAACGGCACGGCGTCGAGTTGCGCATCGCCTCCAGCGCCATGTCGTCGACCTTGATGATGGCGAAGGTCTTCGGCTGGGCCGGCGGCACGCCCAGGGCCATGCGCATGTCGTAGGTGAGGTTCTCCACCACGACGATGGGCGTCGCGGTGTTGAGCAGCAGCGCCGCCACGGCGGCGACGACGGTGACCCCCAGGAGCACCACGGCGTCGGCCAGGCCCTTGCCGCCCTTCGCGCGCACCTGATCGAGCCGCGCGAGCAACCATCCCATCGGACCGCGGCGCTTGACCGTTCCCGGCATGGGTCAGGCGAGCTTCCGGAAGGGGAAATTGTAGGTGACGGCGGGCGTGAAGTCGCCGGCGAGGCAGCAATGCGTCGTCAGGTGGCCCTCGTGCGCCATCAGGAGCTGGAAGCCCGGCGGCTCCTCCACGAGGATCTCGCGGCCGTCGGGCACATGCATGTCGACCTCGGTGAGGTCGAGGGTGAGCTGGATGGACGTCGCGGGCGCCGAGGCGACCATGTGGCCCGCGAAGAGGCCGTTGAACGCCCGGTGGATGTGGCCGCACATCATGACCTGGATCTGGTCACGGCCCTTCAGCACGCCTTCGAGGCGCACGATCCAGGGCGACTTCGGATCGGGATCCATCCAGCGGATCCCGCTCGGGATGGGCGGATGGTGCAGGATGATCGCGGTGGGCTGGTCCGGCGCCTCGTCGAGCGTCCTGGCGAGCCAGGCGGCGCGCTTCTCGTCGTACTCGCCGTGGTTCGGGCCCTCCAGGGTGTCCATGACCACCATGCGGAATGGGCCGAAATCGACAGCATACTGCACATAGCCATTTTCGTCTGTCTGGGCGCCGGGGCCCGAGAACACCTGCAGGAAGGCCTCGCGGCCGTCGTGGTTGCCGAGCGCGTAGTAGATGGGGATCTCGCTCTCATCCATCAGACGCTTGAGTTCGTAGTATTCCTCGATCTCGCCCCGGTCGACGAGGTCGCCGCTGGCGATGATGGCCACCGGGCGCGGGCGCAGGGCATGAATCGTCTTCATCGTCTGGCGCAGACGATCTTCGTTCCGCTTCTGGTTAAGCGGATCCTTCTCGGTGGTGACATGCAGATCGGTGATCTGCGCTACCGTCAACACGAAGCCGCCTCCCCAAGCAGCGCGCACACTGTCCCGAACTCAGATACGCAGGCTTAACGCCGGCGGATGACCAGGTTGCGAATTTCCGTCATGTCCTCCATCGCAAACCTGACGCCCTCTCGACCGAGCCCCGAGTCCTTCACACCGCCGTAAGGCATGTTGTCGACCCGGTAGCTGGGGACGTCGCCGATGACGACTCCGCCCACATCCAGATGGTCCCACGCTTCGAGCATCTTGTAGAGGTCGCGCGTAAAGACGCCTGTCTGGAGACCGAACTTTGAATCGTTCACCTCGGCGAGCGCGTCCTTGAAGTCGGTGAACTTCGACAGGATCGCCACCGGGCCGAACGCCTCCTCGGCATAGAGCGCCGCCTTGCGCCCGACGCCCTCCAGCAGGGTGGCCTCCAGCATGGCGCCGTCGCGCCTGCCGCCGCAGAGCAGCCTGGCGCCCTCGGCGACCGCGGCCTGGATCCAGCTATCCAGGCGCGAGGCTTCCTTCACGTCGATCATCGGACCCACGAAGGTCTCTTCCTTGTGCGGGTCGCCGGCGATCAGCGTCCTGGTCTTGGCCACCAGGCGGTCGCGCAGGGTGTCGTAGATGTCGGCGTGGATGATGATCCGCTGGACGCCGATGCAGCTCTGGCCCGACTGGTAGAAGGCGCCGAAGATGATGCGCTCGACCGCGTCGTCGAGGTCGGTGTCGGCGTCCACGATCACCGCGGCGTTGCCGCCCAGCTCCAGCACCACCTTCTTCTTGCCGGCCTTGGCCTTCAGGTCCCAGCCGACGCCGGGCGAGCCGGTGAACGAGAGCAGTTTCAACCGGTCGTCGGTGGTGAAGAGGTCGGCCCCGTCGCGCTGCGCCGGAAGGATCGAGAACGCCCCCTTGGGCAGGTTCGTCTCGGCCAGAATCTCGCCCATGATGATGGCGCCCAGCGGGGTGCGCGAGGCGGGCTTCATCACGAACGGGCAGCCGACGGCGATCGCCGGCGCGATCTTGTGGGCCGCCAGGTTCAGCGGGAAGTTGAAGGGGCTGATGAACGAGCAGGGGCCGATCGGCACGCGCTTCCACATGCCCTGGTAGCCCCTGGCGCGGGGCGAGATGTCCAGCGGCTGCACCTCGCCGGTCATCCGCACCGACTCTTCCGCGGCGATGCGGAAGGTGTCGATGAGACGGGTGACCTCGCCGCGGGAATCGCGGATCGGCTTGCCCGCCTCGACGCAGAGGGCATAGCTGAGTTCGTCGAACCGCTCGTGGAAGCGGTTGACGCAGTGCTGCAGCACCGCCTGGCGCTCATAGGCCGGCATCCGCGCCATCGGTTCGGCGGCTTCCACCGTCGCGGCGATGCCTGCGTCGATGATCGCCGCGTTGGCCAGCGCCACGCGGGTTGCGACCTTGCCCGTGTACTTGTCCGTCACCTCGAGGTCGAGATTCGGGGTCTGGGCCTCGTTGGCCAGGTACAGCGGGTAGGAGTCTCTGAGGGCGACCATGTCCGTGTCCGTCCTTAGGCGCTCAGAGAGCCGCGCTCAGTTCCTTGATCTGCTTGTTCAGGATCGAGTCGTTGTCCGAGTAGTCCACCGGGCAATCGATGAGGTTGACCCCGGGGGTATCCAGGCACTCGCGCAGGATCTTCGGCAGCGCGGCGGCCGAGTCGACCCGGTAGCCCTTGGCGCCGTAGCTCTCGGCGTACTTCACGAAGTCCGGGTTGTCGTAGGTCAGGCCCCAGTCCTTGAACCCCATGTTCGCCTGCTTCCAGCGGATCATGCCGTAGCTGTTGTCGTTCAGGATCAGGACGGTGATGTTCAGCTTCAGGCGGACCGCGGTCTCCATCTCCTGGCTGTTCATCATAAAGCCGCCGTCGCCGCAGATCGCCATGACCTTGCGGTCCGGATAGACCATGTTGGAGGCCATGGCGGACGGCAGGCCGGCGCCCATGGTGGCGAGCGCGTTGTCGAGCAGGACGGTGTTCGGCCGGCGCGCCGGATAGTTGCGGGCGAACCAGATCTTATAGACGCCGTTGTCCAGGCAGATGATGCCGTCGTCCGGCATCGCCTCGCGGATCTGCTTCACCAGGAACTGCGGGTAGATCGGGAAGCGCTGGTCGGTGTCGTACTTCGCCGCGTGTTCCACTTCGGCCGCCCGGGCCTTGTGCATCGCCGCAAAGTCCCAGGAGGCCTGGGGCAGGATGTCTTCCTTGATCTGCCAGATGGCGTTGCCGATGTCGCCGATCACCTCGTACTGCGGGAAGTAGACCGGATCGACCTCGGCCGAGCGGAAGTTGATGTGGATCACCTCGGTCCCGCCGCGCTGCATGAAGAACGGCGGCTTCTCGATGACGTCGTGGCCGATATTGACGATCAGGTCGGCGGCGCCGATCGCGCGATGCACGAAATCGCCGGCCGAGAGCGCCGCGCAGCCCATGAACTTCGGGTTGGTCTCATCGACCACGCCCTTGCCGAGCTGCGTCGAGACGAACGGGATGCCCGTCTTCTCGATGAACTGGGTCAGCATGCGGCTGGTCATGGTGCGGTTCGCGCCCGCGCCGATGACCAGGATGGGCGACTTCGCCTGCTCGATGCGCTTTACCGCGGCGCGGATCGACTTCTCGTCGGCGACCGGACGGCGCGCATTGCTCTTCGGAAGCGGCGTCGAGTCGGTGTGCTCGTCGGCCACGTCCTCGGGGAACTCGATGTGAACGGCGCCGGGCTTCTCTTCCTGGCCGAGGCGGAAGGCCTCGCGCACCCGCGAAGGGATGTTGTCGGCCGACGCGAGCTGGTGCGTGTACTTCGTGATCGGCTTCATCATGTCGACCACGTCGAGGATCTGGAACCGGCCCTGCTTCGACTTTTTGATGGGCTTCTGGCCGGTCAGCATCATCATCGGCATTCCGCCCAGCGTCGCGTAGGCCGCCGCGGTCACGAAGTTCGTGGCGCCCGGACCCAGGGTGGCGACGCAGACGCCGGCCTTGCCGGTGTGGCGTCCGTAGGTCGCGGCCATGAAGCCCGCGCCCTGTTCGTGGCGAGTGAGGATCAGCTTGATCTTTTTGGAGCGGCTCAGGCTGTCCAGGAAGTCGAGGTTCTCTTCGCCCGGGACCCCGAAGACGTATTCGCAGCCTTCCTCTTCCAGGCATTGAACGAACAGATCGGACGCCTTCGTAGCCATCGCACACCCCCACCGCCCTTATGGCGAACTGTTGTCGCAAATTACGGCGACTTGTGAAGCCTGAAAGCGCCCAGGCGGCGCTGCGTCCGCGAATAGCCCTGGCCCGTAGGAATTTCGCGGCTAAGGTCGGCCGGGCACGAGCGGGCGGGGCCGGGCGCTCCGCCATAAGGGGGTCAAAAATGGCAGTCAGCGATCACGTCGATCTGAGCACCTTCATCGAGGGCGTGAAGCGCCGAAACCCCGGCCAGCCGGAGTTCGTCCAGGCGGTTCAGGAAGTCGCAGAGGACATCTTCGACTTCATCCAGGACAAGGAAGCCTACCATCAGGCGCAGATCCTTCGCCGCATCGCCGAGCCCGACCGCGTGGTCAGCTTCCGCGTCTGCTGGCAGGACGACAAGGGCAACATCCGGGTCCAGCGGGCCTGGCGGGTCCAGAACAACAACGCCATCGGCCCCTACAAGGGCGGGATCCGCTTCCACCCCTCGGTCACCGAGAGCGTGCTGAAGTTCCTGGCGTTCGAGCAGACCTTCAAGAACGCGCTGACCGGCCTGCCCATGGGCGGCGGCAAGGGCGGCTCGAACTTCAACCCGAAGGGCAAGTCGGACGGCGAGGTCATGCGCTTCTGCCAGAGCCTGATGACCGAGCTCTATCGCTACATCGGCGCCGACATCGACGTGCCGGCGGGCGACATCGGCGTCGGCGGTCGCGAGATCGGCTACATGTTCGGCCAGTACAAGCGCATCACCAACGAGTTCACCGGCGTCCTGACGGGCAAGGGCCTGGAGTACGGCGGCTCGCTGATCCGCACCGAGGCGACCGGCTACGGCGCCACCTACTTCCTGCAGAACATGCTGAAGACCCAGGGCAAGGACATCGCCGGCCACACGGCCGTGATCTCGGGCTCGGGCAACGTCGCCACCCACGCCGCCGAGAAGGTCACCATGCTGGGCGGCAAGGTGCTGACGCTCTCCGACTCCGAGGGCTTCGTCTACGACCCCGACGGGATGACCCAGGAGAAGATCGACTGGGTGAAGGACCTCAAGAACAAGCGCCGCGGCCGCATCAGCGAGTACGCCAGGGAGTTCAAGGGCGCCGAGTTCCACGCGGGCAAGACCCCGTGGGGCGTCAAGTGCGACCTGGCGCTGCCCTGCGCCACGCAGAACGAGCTGCTGGGCGACGACGCCGACACCCTGATCCGCAACGGCTGCATCGCGGTCTCGGAAGGCGCCAACATGCCGACCAACCTGGACGGCGTGCATAAGTTCAAGGCCGCCGAGATTCTCTACGCGCCGGGCAAGGCGGCCAACGCCGGCGGCGTCGCGGTCTCCGGGCTCGAGATGAGCCAGAACTCGGCCCGCATCTCGTGGAAGGAAGAAGAGCTGCAGCGCCTGCTGGTCGACATCATGGCGGGCATCCACGCGCGCTGCGAAGAATACGGCAAGAAGCCCGGCTCCAAGGTCGTCGACTACGTGAAGGGCGCCAACATCGCCGGCTTCAAGAAGGTGGCCGACGCCATGCTGGCCTACGGCGTGGTGTAGGCCACGGGGTCAAACCTCCCCCATCGCGAGAGCGATGGGGGTGGCGGAGGGGGCGAGCCTCAGGCGCAGAGCCTGCGGCCGCCCCTTTTGATTCAGAGATGGGGGCCCGCCCCCTCCCACCACTCGCTCTTCCCCCGGCGCCGGGCCGGGCTCGGAGAACGGTCCGCCTCCCGCCGCTCAGCGGGGGAGGCGAGGGCGCGCCGCTAGTGTCCCGATTCCGAAGTTCGCAGGCGCCTGAGGCGAACTCAGTCGAACTTCGGAATCGATAAGGACACTAGGGAAATATTTGTTTCTAGTGTGCTTTTTGGATCTGAAATTCGCTCGGCGCTCCGACCCGGAAGCAGGCGAACTTCAGATCCAGCACACTAGCGCGCCGCCACCTTCGTCCAGCGCAGCGTCTCCAGCGGCGGATGACCCGGCTTCGGCGTGGCGTCGCCCGGCTTGTGGAAGGCGTGGCAGGTGGTGCAGTCGGCGTCGTCGGCTGCGGCGATCCTGGTCGTCGGCTGGCCATGGCAGGTGGCGCACTTGGCCAGGTCCGGCACCAGCACGTCTGACGCCCGGTCGGAGGTTGCGGCCTTGTGGCAGTCGGCGCACTTGAACGCGCCGGCCTTGCCCTGCTTTCCGATCGCGCCGTGCTCGGCGATCGAGTGGTCGAACGCGCCGCGGGGCATGTAGCGCTGGGTGAGCTTCACCGGCGCCATCTTCACCACGTCGCCTTCCCAGTTGATGGTGTGGCAGTCGTAGCAGGTCCCGCCCGGCGAGAAGGTCGCGCGGTAGGCGCTGGCGCCGGTGGCGGCGAACATCGTCGGCCGGATCGTGCCCGGCCGCATGCGGTTCGAACCGCCGGGGGCGGAGAGGGTGCGTCCCGCAAGGGTGTCGACCACCTTCTGCAGCTCGCCGTGCGGCAACAGCTTCAGCGAGCCGTCGGCCCCGCGGGCGTAGGCCAGGCTGTGGCAGGTCCCGCAGGCCTTCTCCATCTGGATCGGCTCGAAGCCCGCGCCCTTCGCCTCGTGGCAGGACTCGCACTCCAGCGGCTTGCCGTAGCCCGCGCCGGCGCCCAGCTCGATCGCCTGGCGGGCGACGCCGCCGGTCCGGTCGAGGTGCATTCGGTGCGGGAAGGTCAGGCCGTTGCGCTCCTGCGGCCCGGCGCTGAGCGCCACGCGCTGGAACTGCGGCGTCGGCCCGGCCGCCGTCATGATCAGCGGCTTGAAGGCCGGGTGACGGCCCCAGTCGGGCGTGTCGGCGAGTTCGGTGTCGCCGAGGCGCGCCTTCAGCGAGGTGTGGCAGCTCTCGCAGTCGTTCACGACCACCAGCGTCGGCTTGTCGCTGAGCGGGGCGTTGGCGTCGACGGCCTTGGCGGTCGGCTTGGTGTGTTCGATGTGGCAGCTCGCGCAGCGGTCCGTCGGATGGCCGATGGCGCGCTGGAACACGGCGCCGATCCTGGCGGGCAGGGCTTCGGGCAGCGGCGTTCCCTTCGACAGCCGGTCCTTCGGCGCGTGGTCCGCCATGAGGCGCGGTTCGAAGGGGCTGCCCTTGTCCTGCGCCCGCGCCAGCGACATCGGCCCTTCCTTGTGGCCAGCGAGGTGGCAGCTCTTGCAGGCGTTGTCCTGCACCGAGACGAACGCGTTCGCATGACAGCTCTTGCAGTCAGTCTCGAGGAAGGCGTGCGCCTTCGAGAGCGGGCCCGTCGACCACTGCTGGTCCGGGTGGATCATCGCGTTCTGGCTGAACCACACCGCCGCGAACAGCGGGACGAGCAGGCAGATCACGAAGATGGCCGAGCCGAACGTCCAGGCCATCTTGCGCCGGCCGAACACCTTCGACTGCAGCGAGAAGACCGAGGGCGTGAGGTGGGGGTCGTCGTCCTCGCGCGTGACGGTGACGGTGACGCCTTCGCCTTCGGCCGGGCCGAGCGCCAGGGCGTAGCTCGCGATCTCGACGACCGCATGGCCGGAGGCGCTCAGGTCGGCGCGCTGGACGCTCCTGCCGCCGACCTTGAGGGGCAGGCCGCTGAGCGACTCGATGCTCACCCGGCCCGGGCCGGTGAAGCGCATCCTGGCGTGTTGCGGATCGACCGACAGATCGGCGAGTACGATGTCGCTCTCGGCCGCACGGCCGATCGTGGCCTCGGGGCCCGCCACCACGCGCTCGCGGACGATCGGGTCGCCGCCGCCGGCGCGCTGGGTGATCAGTTTGAGATGGAATGCCTGGGCCACGCGCTCACCAGTACGTGAAGACGCTGACGATATGCGCCGTCAGCGCCGCCAGGAGGGCGAAGGTCGCGGGGATATGCACGAACAGCCAACCCTCCAGGACCGCGGTGATCTGCATCTGGCGGCGCGCCAGCGCCAGGGTCTCGGCCTTCTGCTGCATCACCTGCTCGATCCGGGTCAGCGCCTCGGCCTGCTTGGCGCTGGCGGGCGCGGGGAGGTTGCGCAGCCGCTGCAGGGCCCGCCTGTTGGCGCAGTCGTCGTAGCTGCCCGTCAGCCGCTTCCAGAAGCCGCCGCCGATCTCGGTCTCCTCGATGGAGAGCTTCACGACGGACGCGCCCGCCCGATCCAGCGGCTGGGCCAGGTCGTGCAACTGCCGGTCCTGGCTCTCGATGGAATCGAGCATCTGCTTGCGCGTGGTCTCGCCGCGGTTGCCGTGCAGGCGCTCGGGCAGGGTCGCGTAGGCCCAGATGCCCAGCGCGCCCGAGGCGATCACCAGCATCATCAGGGCGTAGGCGAGGGTGTGGATGTTCCAGCCGAACTGGAAGCCGGTGTGCAGGGTCGCGATCACGACCAGCGACAGGCCCAGGTAGACGTGCGCCGAGACCCAGGCCTTCAGCGAGTAGTGGCCCGCGGTGATCACCCGCTTGCGAACGCCCAGGCACGCCAGCCAGACGATCAGCCCCGCGCCGATCGTGCCCAAGAGGTAGCCGAGCCAACTGCCGCCGCTGGGCGGCTCGTTGATCTGGAGCGCGACCCACCAGTACAGCGCGATGACGACCACGCAGAGGCCGGTGGCCACCTGCGCCCAAAGGAAGCTCTTGTGACGCAGGAACCCCTCGTGGGTCCGCTGCCTCACCCGCTCGGTATGTTGCCCCCCAACCTGCGTCACGTCAGGCCTTCTCGATGCGGGCGACGGAGAGGAAGGCGTCGGGCGAAACCCGGATCGCCGCCCCGGTCGGACAGGCGCGCACGCACGCCGGGCCGCCCGCTTTGCCCGAGCACATGTCGCACTTGATCGCGAGCTTCGGCGACTCGCCGCCCTCGGCCTTGGCCGCCTTCTTGCGCCACTCGTAGGACGGCTGCCCGGGGCCGGGGCCCCGGCCGAACAGCATCCATTCCCAGAGCGCCGGCTTCTTGGGCGGCGGCTTGTCCATCTGGATCACGCCGTAGGGACACGCCCGCTGGCAGTTGCCGCAACCGATGCAGGTTTCGTTGATGAAGACCTCGCCGTCCGGACCGCGCCGGATGGCGTTCGGCGGGCAGTCGCTCATGCAGTGCGGGTGCTCGCAGTGGCGGCACGACGTCGGAACGTGGATGTTGGCGAAGGTGGTGCCGGCTTCCCGGTTCAGGCGCGACAGGCCGTCGTGGCTGTCGGCGCAGGCCCGTTCGCAGTTGTCGCAGCCGACGCAGAGGCTCTCGTCGATGAGGAGCACGTCCGTGGCCTCGCCGATCCCCTGCTTGATGAGGAAGTTGGCCACCGAGGAGTACATGTCGACGGCGCCGCCGAACTCCTCCTTCTGGCTCTCGATGAACTCGTTGATCTCACGGCGCGCGCGCATCTCGTCGGTCATGCGCTTGGCGAGTTCGGGCTTGCGGGCCAGCAGGGCGCGGAACGGCTCGGCGGGGAGCTTCACGACCTGCGATCGGATGGCGGCCTTCACCGTGGCGACGCGCGGCGAACGCTCGATCATCGCCATTTCGCCGGAGTAGGAGCCCGCGGGCACGTAGGACATGAACACGGGCTTCCCGCCCAGGTTCTTCTCCACGATCATCGAGCCGGACCGGATGATGTAGAGGTCGTCCGAGATGTCGCCTTCGTTGATGATCGCCTCGCCGGGCTTCACCTCGGTCACCTCGGCGCCCTTGAGCACCTCGGAGATGTCGGACGGCGTCAGGCCCGACTTGAAGATCTGGAGCACCTGCCGCTCGGTGGTGATCCGCTGGACGGCGTCGCGGGCCTGCGGAACCTGGCTCATCAGCTTCAGGGCGGCCATGCGCGGGATTTCGACGCAGATCGTCGGCTCCGCGGCGCGGATCGTGGCCCCGCGCTTGCGCCCCGAGATCAGGCCCACCTCGCCGAAGATCGAGCTCTCGCCGATCGGGACCGTGATGTTCGGGTTGGAGGGATCGACCTCCACCTTCACCGAGCCTTCCGCGATGCCGAACAGGGACGACCCCGGCTCGTTGCGCTCGAAGATCGCTTCGCCGGCCTTGTAGGCCCTCACCGCGCTGTCGAGCAGGAACTCGCGCATCTGCAGCGGCGACAGGCCGTTCAGGATCTCGACGTGGCTGCGCAGGAACTCCAGCCACTGGGAGACCGAGCGGTTGCCCGGAAGGCCCGCCAGCTTGGCCTGCAGCAGCGGCTCGTCGGCCGGGTCCAGCGAGGTGTTGCCGCCGATGAACTCGACCACGTCGTAGCCCTGGTTCATGCAGTGCTTGATCAGCGGATAGCCGGCCAGGGCCCCGATCACGTAGATGCCGGGCTTGGTCGAGCTCTCGAACGTGGGGGTCAGGGTCGGGAAGGCGCTGCGATCCGGACTGGCGAACTGCACGCCGGCCGATTCGACGAACGCCCGCGGGGGAGCGGCGCCCATGCGCGCGATGATCCGGTCGCACTTGTAACGGGTCTGGCCCTGCGGCGTATCGACGGTGATCCAGCCGGCCTCGACGAGCGCCGCGGAGGTTTCGACCATGACGTTGATGCGTCCGGCGTCTCGGGCGCCCAGCAGCGCATCGACGTTCGGCTTCTTGGCGGTCGGGAAGTCGGCGCCGCGGTTGAGCAGGGTGAGGGTGTTGTTCTGGGCCGCGTCGGCGATCAGGCCCATCGCGTTCTCGATGCCGGCGTCGCCGCCGCCGATCACGGTGATGTGCTCGTCGGTGTACTCGCCCGGGTCGTCGAGGCTGTACTGCACGTGGGCGAGGTTTCCGCCCTCGCAGCGCATCAGGTTCGGATTCCCCTGGGTGCCGACCGCCAGGATGATGTTCTCCGCCTTCACCGCGCCGCCGGACTTCAGCTCCAGCGTGAAGTCGCCCTTGTCGCCGGTGATCGCCTTCACCTCGGCGTTGAACCTGACGTTCACGCCCGCCGCGGCGGTGTCCTGGTTCCACTGATCGAGGATCTTCTCGCGCTTGCCGGCGTCGAACTCGCAGTCCGAGCGCAGGACCAGCACCGACGGCGTCGCCATCACGTGCTTGCCCTTCTGGTAGCGGTAGATCGTGTCGGAGAGGTGGTCGGTCTTCTCCAGGAGGACGTGGCTCAGGCCCTTCTTCGCGGCATGCGCGGCCGCGCTCATCCCGGCGGGACCGGATCCGACGATCGCGATCTTGTAGACTTCCGACATACCCGAACGCCCCCAGCACCCACGGCCTTTCGGCCGCACCTACCTCGCCTTCACGGCTCTCCCCGGCACTGTAACATTTCCGATCTCGAGCGAACGCGCTACCACGCGGCGCAGGTCGAGGGGAGCACAAAGTCCATGTCGGCGGAAGTCGGTCAGTTCGCGCTGATTCTCGCGCTCCTGCTGGCGCTCGTCCAGTCGCTCGCGCCATTGTGGGGCGCGGCGCGGGGCGATCGGGTGCTGATGGCGCTCGGCCGCCAGGCGGCCCTGCTGCAGGGCGCATTCGTCGCGCTGGCCTTCGGATGCCTCGCATACGCCTATCTCACCTGCGATTTCTCGGTGGCCCTCGTGGCCCAGCACAGCCACACCAGCCAGCCCGCGCCCTACCGCTTCGCGGCCACCTGGGGCAGCCACGAGGGCTCGATGCTCCTGTGGGTGCTGATCCTGGCCGCCTACGGGGCGGGCGTCGCCTTCTTCGGCGGCACGCTGCGCGAGACGCTGCAGGCGCGCGTGCTGGGCATCCAGGGCCTGATCGCGTCGGCCTTCCTGGGTTTCCTGATTTTCACGTCGAACCCGTTCCTTCGCCTCGATCCGGCCCCCATCGAGGGGACCGAGCTCAATCCGCTGCTGCAGGATCCAGGGCTCGTGATGCACCCGCCGCTGCTCTACCTGGGCTACGTCGGCTTCTCGATCGCCTTCTGCTTCGCGGTCGCGGCCCTCATCGAGGGGCGCGTCGACGCGGCCTGGGCGCGCTGGGTCCGCCCGTGGGTCCTGGCGGCCTGGATCCCGCTCACCTGCGGGATCACCCTGGGCAGCGCCTGGGCCTACTACGAACTGGGCTGGGGCGGATGGTGGTTCTGGGACCCCGTGGAGAACGCCTCGCTGATGCCCTGGCTGCTGGGCACGGCGCTGCTGCATTCGGCGCTGGTGCTCGAGCGGAGGGGAGCCCTGGCCTCCTGGACCATCCTGCTCGCGATCCTCACGTTCTCGCTCAGCCTCGTCGGCACCTTCCTCGTGCGCTCGGGCATCCTCACCAGCGTCCACGCCTTCGCGGTCGATCCGAAGCGGGGCGTCTTCATCCTGGGGATCATCGCGGTGACGACCGGCGTCGCGCTCGGCCTCTACGGCTGGCGGGCCCAGGCGCTGAAGCCGGGCGCCGTCTTCACGCCGGTGTCGCGCGAGGGCGGGATCATCCTGAACAACCTGTTCCTGAGCGTGCTCTGCGCGGTGGTGTTCTGGGGCACGTTCCAGCCGGTGTTCATCGAACTGGCCAACGGCGACAAGATCTCGGTGGGCCCGCCGTACTACGCGCTGAACTTCGCCCCCTTCGCGGCGGTGTTGCTGATCCTCGTGGTCTTCGGTCCGATGATGAACTGGAAGCGGGACGACGCCAGGAAGACGTTCCTGCGGCTGCGGATCCCCGCCGCGGTCGCCGCCGCCGTCCTGGTGCTGGCCGCGGTCCTCGGCGGCGTGAAGGGCCTGGCCACGGCCGGCGGCCTGGGGCTCGCGACCTGGCTCATCCTGGGGTCGGGCGCGATCCTCGCGCGCCGCTGGTGGGCCGGCCGAGCCTACCTCGGCCGCTCGATCCGCACGACGCCGCGGGCCATCGTCGGCCTGACGCTGGCGCACCTGGGCCTGGGGCTGCTCTGCCTCGGCGTGACCGGGGTGACCGCCTGGGAGACCGACAAGGTGCTGAACATGCGGCCCGGCGAGACGGTGGCGTTCGCGGGCCGCGAGCTCACGCTGACGGTCGTCGAGACCACCCGTGGCCCGAACTGGGAGGCCCGAACGGCGCGCTTCACGGTCAAGGGCCCGACCGGCCGCTACGACCTGCGCAGCGAACGCCGGTTCTTCCCGTCCGCGCAGTCGCAGACCACCGAGGCCGGCATTCGCGTGAGCCCGCTCGGCAATCTGTACGTCTCGGTCGGCGAGGAATCGCCGCAAGGCATCGTCGTGCGCCTCTGGAACCACCCGCTCATCGTCTGGATCTGGATCGGCGGCTTCGTGATGGGCCTCGGCGGGGCGGTTTCGCTCAGCGACCGGCGCCTGCGCATCGGCTCGCTGGTGAAGGCCCAGCCGCCGCAACCCCAGCCGGCGCCTGCCGAATGAAGCGTTTCCTGTTCCTGGCGCCCATCGTGGCTTTCGTGGCGGTCCTCGTCGCCTTCTTCGCGGGCCTGGGCCGCGACCCGTCGACCCTGCCGTCGGTCTACCTCGGCAAGCCGCTGCCGGCCTTCGCCGCGCCGCCGCTCCGGCCCGGCGACATCGGCCTGACCAACGAGGATCTCGACCGCGGCGAGCCGGTGCTGCTGAACGCCTTCGCCTCATGGTGCGGCCCGTGCCGCTACGAGCATCCGGTGTTCCTGAAGCTGCGGCGAGAGGGTGTGGCGATCCACGGCCTCAACTGGAAGGACCGCCCCGAGGACGGCCAGCGCTGGCTGGCCGAGCGCGGCGACCCCTACATCCGCCTGGGGTCCGATCCGACCGGGCGCACGGGGATCGAGTTGGGCGTCGCGGGCGTGCCGGAGACCTTCGTCATCGATAAGCGCGGCCGCGTGCGCTATCGCCACGTGGGCGCCGTGACGCCCGAGGTCTGGGACCAGAAGATCGGGCCGTTGATGGCCAAGCTGAGGGCCGAGTCGTGAGGCGTATCCTCCTCGTCGCCGCGTCCCTGGCGCTTTTGGCCGGCCCCGCGGCGGCCGTGAACCCGGATGAGCAACTGGCCGATCCGGCGCTGGAAGCCCGCGCGCACAAGATCAGCAAGGATCTGCGTTGCGTCGTCTGCCAGAACCAGTCGATCGACGATTCCGACGCGGCCCTGGCGCGCGACCTGCGCATCATCCTGCGCGAGCGGATCACGGCGGGGGACACCGACGAGCAGGCCGTCGGCTTCATCGTCCAGCGCTACGGCAGCTTCGTGCAACTGAAGCCGCCGCTGCGGGCCGACACGATCGCTCTGTGGTTCGGCCCGCTGGCCGTACTCCTGCTGGGCGCGCTGGGCGCGTTCGCCTATATGCGGGCCCGGGCGCCGCAGCGGGCGGCGGCGCTGACCGCGGACGAGGAAGCCGAGGCCGCCCGGCTGCTGAAGACGGATGGGGCGGACTGAATGCTCTGGATGATCCTGACGCTGATGACCGTCCTGGCGGCCGTCGGACTGGCGATCCCGCTCGTGCGCAGGCGCGACGCGATGAAGGCCGAGCGCGCCGACGCCGTGACGGTGCTCAAGGACCAACTGGGCGAGATCGAGCAGCAGGCCGCGGCGGGCGCCATCGCCGAGCCGGAAGCCGAGGCGCTGAAGAGCGACCTCAAGCGCCGGGTGCTCGCCGAGGGCCGTCGTCCGGACGCGCCCGTCAGGCCCCTGGCCGAGCGCACGCTGCTGATCGTGGCCCTGGCTGTCGTCGCTGTCGTGACCCTGGCCGGGACAGGGCTCTACCTGGCCATCGGCAAGCCCAACGTGCCGGCAAGCCCGGCGATCGGGAAGGGCGGCGCGGCCGACCCGGCCGGTATGCCGTCCGGACATCCGAACGGCGACGTGAACGCCATGGTGGCGCAGCTCGAGGTCCAGATGCAGCAGCGGCCGGACAACGCCGAGGGCTGGCGCATGCTGGGGTGGTCCTACATGCAGACCGGCCGCAACGCCGACGCCGCCAACGCCTACGGCCGCGCTGCGGCCCTCGATCCCAACAACGCAGAGTACCTCTCGGCACAGGGCGAGGCGACGGTGCTGGCGGCGAACGACCAGGTGACGCCCGCCGCCGAGGAGATTTTTCGCCGCGCCGTCGCCGCCGATGCCGGTGACCCGCGGGCCCGCTACTACCTGGGCGTCGCGAAGGACCAGCGCGGCGACACGCAGGGCGCGATGAACGACTGGATCGCGCTGATCAAGTCGGCGCCGCCCGACGCGCCCTGGGCCGGCGAGGTTCGCGCCTTCGTCGAGAAGGTGGCGGCCGACCGCAAGATCGACATCTCGGGCCGTCTGCCGCCGGCGTCCGCGTCGCAGATGGCGCAGGGGCCGATGCCTCAGATGCCGGGCGCCGCACCTGCGCGTGGTCCCGACGCCGCGCAGATGGCCGCGGCGCAGAACATGACCGATGGCGACCGCGCCGCCATGGTCCAGGGCATGGTCACGCGCCTCGCCGACCGGCTGAAGCAGAATCCGCGCGACCGCGCCGGCTGGGAGCAGTTGATGCGCGCCCGCATGGTCCTCGGCCAGACGGCCGAGGCGGCCGGCGCCTATCGCGAGGCCGCCCGGGCCTTCGCCGGTTCGCCGGCCGACCAGAAGGCGCTGCGCGACGCCGCCGCCCAGCTCGGCGTCCCGGGGGCCTGAGGCCATGTCCGAGGTCGCCGACAGGGCAGGGGCCGGCGCCGCGCAGATGATCCTGGAGCTGTTGCCGGAGCCGGTGATCCTGGTGCAGGGCGGCGGCGGCGAGACGGCCGAGATCGCCTACGGCAACCAGGCCGCCAGGGAAGTCTTCCGCATCGAGCTCGCCGGCGCGCCGCTGGGCGCGGCCCTGCGGCGTCCCGAGGTTCTGGAGACCATCGAGGCGGCCCTCGAGGCGGCGACCGCCGCCGAGGTCGCCTTCGAGACCATCGGTGTCCAGCCCCGTTTCTGGCGCGCCTTCGCCCGGCCGCTGGCGACCGACCCGGACGGCCCGAACCAGCTCGTGGTCGTGCTCCGCGACGAGACCGACGCGCGGCGCACCGAACGTATGCGCGCCGACTTCCTGGCCAACGCCAGCCACGAACTGCGCACGCCGCTGGCTTCCCTGGCCGGCTTCGTCGAGACGCTGCGCACGCACGCGAAGGACGACGCCGAGGCGCGCGAGAAGTTCCTGGGCATCATGGCCCAGCAGGCGACGCGGATGGCGCGCCTGGTCGACGACCTCCTGTCGCTCAGCCGTATAGAGCTCAACGAGCACATCGCGCCCTCGGGCAAGGTCGATCTCCCCCGCACCGTGCAGGACGTGACCGACGCCATCCGTCCGCTCACCGAGGAGCGGAAGGTCACGGTGAGCGCCCAGGCCGACGCCGACGTGCGGCCCGTGGTCGGCGACCGTGACCAACTGGTCCAGGTGATCCAGAACCTGATCGACAATGCCGTGAAGTACACGCCGTCCGGCGGCAGGGTCTACGTCCGGCTGGAGGCCGCGGGATCGCTGGATGCGGCGCGCGAAGCCAGCCGTGCGGGCGTCGGCCTGTCGCTGCTTTCCCCCGATCCGGCCCATGAGGCGCCCCAGGGCTACGTGGTGATCCGCGTCGTGGACGAAGGCCCTGGCATCGCCCGCCAGCACCTGCCGAGGCTCTCCGAGCGCTTCTACCGCGTCGAGGGGCAGCGGAGCGGCGGGACAGGCCTGGGCCTCGCCATCGTCAAGCACGTGGTCAACCGCCACCGCGGCGGCCTGACCGTCGAAAGCGCCGAGGGCGAGGGCTCGACGTTCAGCGTCTACCTGCCGGTCGCGGCCCAGGGCTGAAGCGAAGGCCGGCGCTGTCGCAAAAGTGTCGTGAGACCGCATTATTTTGCCCCGGCATCGAGAGAGGGCTTCAGTGACACGTTCGTATCAGGCCGAGCTTCGCCAGCTCGTCGCGGAGGTCATCCGCATGGGCGGCCTCGCCGAGGCTCAGGTGGTGGACGCCGTCGACGCCGTGGTCCGGCGCGACGTGCCGCTGGCGCAGGCGCTGATCGTCCGGGACCTGCGCCTCGACACCCTGCAGAGCGAAGTGGAGCACCGGGCGCTCAGCCTGATCGCCCGGCGCCGGCCCGACGAGGCCGACCTGCGCCGCGCCATCTCGACCTTGAAGCTGGCGATGAACCTCGAACGCTGTGGCGATCTCGCGCGCAACATCGCCAAGCGCAGCCTCGTTCTCTCGGCCGGCGAGCCGCTGCTGCCGCTGACCGGCGCCATCGAGCGCATGGGCCGCCTCGTCTCGACCCGCCTGCGGGCCGTGCTGGACGCCTACGCCGCCGGCGACGTCGAGCCCGCCCTCGACGTCTGGCGCCGCGACGGCGAGGTCGACGAGCACTACGAGAGCCTGTTCCGCGAACTGCTCGCGATGATGTCGAACCATCCGAATTCGGTGGCGGCCGGCGCGCACCTGCTGTTCGTGGCCAAGAACCTGGAACGCATCGGCGACCACGCCACCAACATCGCAGAAATCCTGCATTTCCAGATGACCGGCCAGGAGCTGGTCGGGGAGCGTCCGAAAGTGAGCCTGCCCGAGGTCGATCTGGAGGGCGGCGCTTGACCCCCTATGTTCTGGTCGTCGAGGACGAGGACGCGCTGGCGACCCTGCTCGACTACAACCTCATGAAGGAGGGCTTCCGCGTCGAGCGGGCGGCCGACGGCGAGGAGGCGCTGCTGCGCGTCGCCGAGGAGCCGCCGGACCTGGTGGTGCTGGACTGGATGCTGCCGAAGGTCTCGGGCGTCGAGGTCTGCCGCCAGCTCCGCGCGGGCTCGGAGACACGCAGGACGCCTGTCCTGATGCTGACCGCCCGCGGCGAGGAGGCCGACAAGGTGCGCGGCCTCGACACCGGCGCCGATGACTACGTGGTGAAGCCGTTCGCCATGAGCGAGCTGGTCGCCCGTATCCGGGCGCTGCTGCGCCGGACCCGTCCCGAACTGATGGAAGAACGGCTCGAGTATGCCGACCTGGTCCTGGACCGCGCCCGCCACAGGGTCACCCGCGGCGACAAGGACGTGCATCTGGGGCCGACCGAGTACCGCCTGCTCGACTTCCTGATGCAGCGGCCGGGCCGGGTGTTCTCCCGCGAGCGCCTGCTGGACGCCGTCTGGGGCGCCAACACCTATGTCGAGGTCCGCACGGTGGACGTCCACGTCGGGCGGCTGCGCAAGGCGCTGCGCCGCGAAGGTGAGCCGGACCTGATCCGCACTGTCCGCTCGGCCGGCTACGCCCTCGACCTGGAAGGCTGAGGACCGACGGCCAGGCCGTCGACGTCCTGCGCTCCGGCAAGACGCGCGGGGCGCGTCGCGAACTCATTCCGCGCTCGCGCCGCACGCGGCCCAAAAAAAGAGGGCCGCGACCGGGGGGCGGTCGCGGCCGGACGGCTTCGGGGTCGCCGCCTGGAGGTATCGGAGAGGACCAGCGTCCGGAGGCCCGCGTTCCGGCGTCCTAGAAGTTGACCTGCCCTCGCGCGGCGACGGCGTCGTACGCCTGACCGACCTGCAGGCCGGTCGCCCCCAGCCGGTCAATGTCGACGTGCTGATAGTCGAACATGAGGCGGATCGAGGGGTTCAGATACCAGTTGAGACCGAAGGTGTAGATCTTCTGCTCGCCTCCGCGCACCGCGCCGAGGGCGGCGGCCGGGGTCGTGCCGGGCGCGCCTTCGCGGTAGTTGAGATCGAGGTCCGAATAGCGCGCCGCCACCTCGAACGCGCCCCAGGTCCCGGCCTCGGGGTTGAAGGTGTAGGTCAGCCGCGGCGCGTCCCAGCGGGCTTCCACGGGATTGTACTGCCGCTGCTCCCCGGTGAGGATCCACGAGCCCTGCACATACCAGCCGGTGAAGTGCGGGTCGGGCGGCGTGACCGCGGTCGTGGTCCGCCGGTCGATGCCATAGCGGAACCACTCGCCTTCCAGGACGATCGGGCCCGACCCGAACGAACCCTCCAGGCCGTAGACGGTGGTGTGGCGGCTGTCGATCGCGCCGGTGTCGACGAGGCGCGCGCCGTCGAGGCGCAGTTCGGGCCGGTCGCGGAGCTGTGCGGCGTAGCGCGGCGCGGCCGCCGCCCCCGCATCGTTCGGATGGATCACGTACTGGTAGTTGGCCCCGAGGTGGGCCTGCCAGTGCGGGCCGTCGAACGGGGCCACCGTCACACGGCCGATCCAGGCGTTCTGCTCGTCGAACGGCTGGGCCGTGGCGGACGCCGCCGAGCTGCCCGTCGCGATGACGTTGGCGGTGTAGGCCGTGGAGATCATCCAGCGCGCAGCGATGGCGTCGTCCCCGCCGCCCAGGGCGCCGTTGGCCTGCGCCTGGAAGGCCACGCGGCTGTCGCCGGCGGCCACCCCTCGCGCCACCTCGGCCGGCGCGGGGCGCTCCATCAGCGGCATCTGGCTGGTCGAAACCGCCGCGGCCAGGCCGATGTTCGGCTCGAACGCGCCGACCTTGAAGCGGAACGGCCTCAGGTAGGTGTAGGTGAGCGACGCCTCGTACAGCCGGCCCGGGTCTTCCTGCCCCGATCCGCCGAACTCGTAGATGAACGAGTAGTCGAAGTCGCGGAACAGCTTGCCGTCGAGGCCGATGCGCGCGCGGCGGAAGTTGAAGCCCTCGTTCAGGTCGCGGCTGGCGACCGCGGCCGGCAGGTTGTCCTTCTGGAAATACTTGCCGCCGTCCAGCATCAGGATCGCCTTGACGTTGGCGGTGAAGCGGCCGTCGGCCGTGGCCAACTGCGGCTTGCCGTTGGGCAGCGTCGGAACCGTCGTGGCGCCCTGCGGCGGCATCTGCAGGGTGGCGATGGCGGCCCCCGCGGCGTCCTGCTGCGTCCTCATGTCCGCGAGCTGCGCGGCCATAGCGTCGAGTTGCTGCTGGATGGCGGAAAGCTGCGCGCTCTGGGTTCCGGAGGCGCGGATCTGGTCCAGTTGGGCGCGCATGTCATCCAGTTGACGCTGCATGGCCTGGAGCCTGGCGTCATTGGCGCCCGGGGCCGGGGCCGCGAGGGCGGCGCCCGATGCGCCGCAGAGGAGGAGGCCGACCAGCGTGGCGCAGGCGACGGGGGCCCTGCCGCGCGAGAGGGACGATCGCATGAGAGCTTCCTTTTTGAGTCACGCGCCCGAGCCGGCGTCGACGAGGCGCTCTCTAGTTCTCCTTTGCGACCGGCCGGTAAAGGCGGCGCGACAGGTTTGTGACAGGCGTCGCTGTCACAAGTCTGACGTCCCCCTGTCGCCTCAGCTTCGCACGGACTTCGTAAACCGACCCCTGACCGAGCGCCGTTCCGCGCTCAACCCCAGGGGACAGTCCCATGTTCAAACGCTACCTCACCGCGATCCTGGCGGCGGCGACGCTCGCCGGCGCGGGCGCCGCGCAAGCGGCCGACATCTCGGGCGCCGGCGCGACCTTTCCGGCGCCGGTCTATGCCAAGTGGGCCGAGACCTACCGCGCCCAGACGCAGAACCGCCTGAACTATCAGGCCATCGGCTCGGGAGGCGGCATTCGCCAGATCACCGCCGGCACCGTCGACTTCGGCGCCACCGACAAGCCGCTGAAGCCGGACGACCTGGCCACGAGCGGCTTTTCCATGTTCCCGACCGTCATCGGCGGCGTGGTGCCGGTGGTGAATCTGCCGGGCATCAGGTCCGGCCAGGTGAAGCTGACCGGCGCGCTCACGGCCGACATCTTCCGCGGCGTGCTGAAGAGATGGAACGACCCGCTGATCGCCAGGTACAATCCCGGCGTCACGCTGCCCGACCTGCCGATCACCGTCGTCCATCGCTCGGACGGCTCGGGGACCACCTTCCTCTTCACGACCTATCTGGCGATGAAGGCGCCGCGCTGGGCCTCGGACGTCGGCGCGAACGATGCGGTGAAGTGGCCGACCGGCCTCGGCGGCAAGGGCAACGACGGCGTCGCCGCCTACGTCAAGCAGACTCCGGGCGCCATCGGCTACGTGGAATACGCCTACGCCAAGCAGAACGGCCTGACCTACACGCTGCTGCAGAACAAGGCGGGCAAGTACGTGGCTCCGGCCGCCGCCAACTTCTCGGCTGCGGCCGCCAACGCCAACTGGGGCAAGGCCCCGGGCTTCTACCTGCTGCTGCTCGACCAGCCCGGCGCCGAGGCCTGGCCGATCACCGGGGCGACCTTCATCCTGGTGCGCAACAGGCAGGAGGACGCCGCCAAGGGCCGCGAGGTCCTCGCCTTCTTCGACTGGGCCTACCGGAACGGCGACGGCGCAGCCAACCAGCTCGACTACCTGCCGATGCCGGCCAGCGTGAAGGAGATGGTCCGCAGGTCGTGGACCAGGATCGTCGGCCCGGACGGCAGGCCGGTCTACCGCTGACGCAAGACCTTCCGGCGGCGGAGGGGATGGCCGGCCTCGCGCCGGCCATCTGCGTCTAGAACGCCCGGTCCAGCAGCCGCGCCAGCAGGTAGAAGCCCGCGGCGATCACGGCCGACGCGGGCAGGGTGACGATCCAGGCCCAGACGATCCGGCCGGCCACCCCCCAGCGCACCGCCGACATCCGCCGCGACGCGCCGACGCCCACGATGGCGCCGGTGATCGTGTGGGTGGTCGAGATCGGCACGCCGATATGGGTGGCCAGGAAGATGGTGATGGCGCCGCCCGTCTCGGCGCAGAAGCCCTGCTGTGGCGAGAGGCGCGTGATCTTCGACCCCATCGTGTGGACGATGCGCCAGCCGCCGAAGAGGGTGCCGAGGCCCAACGCCGCCTGGCAGGCGATGACCACCCAGAACGGCACGTGGAACTCCCCGCCCAGCATCCCGTGCGAATAGAGCAGCACCGCGATGATCCCCATCGTCTTCTGGGCGTCGTTGCCGCCGTGCCCCAGGGAGAACAGCGCCGCCGAGAACAGTTGCAGCTTGCGGAACGTGGCGTCCGCGACCGAGGGGGTCAGCTTCACGAACGTCCAGGACACGATGAAGACGAGCACGAGGGCCAGGACGAACCCGAGCGAGGGCGAGACCACGATCCCGGCCATCGTCTTCAGCACGCCCGACCACACGACGCCTTCGAAGCCCGCCTTGGTCATCCCCGCGCCCAGGAGGCCGCCGATCAGGGCGTGGGACGACGACGAGGGGATCCCTGCCAGCCAGGTGATGATGTTCCAACTGATCGCCCCGCCCAGGGCCCCGAAGATCACCGCGTCGGAGACGATGTCGGCCGATACGATGCCCTTGCCGACCGTCGTGGCCACGTGCAGGCCGAAGAACAGGAAGGCGATGAAGTTGAAGAAGGCGGCCCAGACCACCGCGACACGCGGCGACAACACCCGCGTGGACACCACCGTGGCGATCGAGTTCGCCGCGTCGTGCAGGCCGTTCAGGAAGTCGAACAGCAGCGCCACGCCGATCAGCGAGATGAGGAGCAGGCTCGCTCCGCCGAGATCCATGCGCCGCGCCTAGAGGTGTTCGATCAGCACGCCGCTGATCCGGTTGGCCACGTCCTCGAAACGGTCGACCACCTTCTCGAGGTGGTCGTAGATCTCGGCCCCGACGATGTAGGCCATCGGGTCCTTCTTCCCGATGTCCTTGTAGAGCGCTGCGATGCCCGCGTCGTAGAGGTGGTCGCTTTCCTCCTCGAGCCGCTTCACCTCCTCGGTGATTTCGTTCAGCCGGTCCGCGTGGCCTCGCATGGAACGCAGCAGTGGGACCGCCTCGGCCGTCAGGTTGGCGGTCCGCTCGATCAGTTCGCCGAGCTGCAGCATGTGCGGCTGGAAGGTGGTCTGCTCGAACAGGCTCGTGGCCTTGGCCGTCTTGTGCATCTGGTCGATGGCGTCATCCATCGAGCTGATGAGGTCGATGATGTCGGCCCGGTCGAACGGGGTGATGAAGGTGCGCCGCACCATCAGCATCACCTCGCGGGTGACCTGGTCGGCGGCGTCCTCGTGCCGGGCGACGGCGGCGCAATGGGTGGGCGTTTCGGGGCCGCCCTCCAGCAGCCTGTGGAGCGCCTGGGCGCCCGCGCACAGCGTTGCGGCGTGTTGCTCGAAGAGGTCGAAGAACCGGCCCTCCTTGGGCATCAGGGCCTGGAACCAGTTCACGGAAACCTCTGTTTTCTGGCGTCTGCGACGAGATGCCCGCGCTCTTAGCGTGATCCGCGCGTGGCGTCATCGAACTGTCGCAAAACCTTCGGCGAAGCGTCACGCGCCCCGCGTAGAGCGAACCCACAATCACCCTCGGTGGGGAGTTCCAACGTGCTGCGCAAGATCGTCATCGGCCTCGCGGCCTGCCTCGTGCTGGCCGGATGCGGCCAATCGGAGAAGGCGGGCGACGCAAAGCCCCCTGGCGTGCAGTTGACCGGCGCCGGTGCGACGTTCCCGGCGCCGCTGTACGCGAAGTGGGCCGAGGCGCAGAAGGCCGACACCGGCCTCACGCTCAACTACCAGGCCATCGGCTCGGGCGGCGGCATCAAGCAGATCAAAGCCAGGACGGTCGACTTCGGCGCCAGCGACAAGCCGCTGAAGCCCGAGGAGCTCGAGGCCGATGGCCTGGCGCAGTTCCCGGCCGTGATCGGCGGGGTGGCGCCGATCGTGAACCTGCCGGGCGTCCGGAGCGGCCAGCTCAAGCTCACCGGCTCGCTGCTGGCCGACATTTACCTGGGCAAGGTCAGGAAGTGGAACGATCCGGCGATCGCCGCGGCCAACGCCGGCGTCGCTCTGCCCAACCTGCCGATCACCGTCGTCCATCGCTCGGACGGCTCGGGCACCAGCTTCCTCTTCACCAGCTACCTGACCGCGGTCGCGCCGCAGTGGGCCAGGGTCGGCGCCGGCGATGCGGTCGCCTGGCCGACCGGGCAGGGCGGCAAGGGCAACGACGGCGTGGCTGGCTACGTGAAGCAGACGCCGGGCGCCATCGGCTACGTCGAGTACGCCTTCGCCCACGTGAACGGCATGACGACCGCCAGCCTGCGGAATTCTGCCGGGACCTTCGTGACGCCGAGCGCGGAGACCTTCAGCGCCGCCGCAGCCGCCGCCGACTGGACCAAGGCGCCGGGCTTCTACCTGGTGCTGATCGACCAGCCCGGCGCCAACGCCTGGCCGATCACCGGCGCCACGTTCATCCTGCTGCACAAGTCCCAGGCCGACGCGGCCAAGGGCCGGGCGGTGCTCAGCTTCTTCGACCGCGCCTATGCCACGGGCGACGCGGCCGCGAGCGAGCTGGCCTACGTGCCGCTTCCGGCGGCCCTGAAGGCCCAGGTCCGCGCCAGTTGGTCGTCGATCGTCGGTCCGGACGGCCAGCCCGTCCTTGCTCCGGGCGTCCGATGACGGCGGCCGCCGACACGCCGCCGGCCGCCACGGTCGCGCGCGGGCGATCGCGCCTGGCGCAGGGCGCGGCCTTCGACGGGATCTTCGAATACCTCTGCCTCGGCGCGGCGACCTTCCTGCTGCTCGCGCTGGGCGGGATCGTGATCTCGCTGGTGATCGGCGGCTGGCCGGCCTTCGCCAGGTTCGGCCTGGGCTTCTTCACCAGCGCGGAATGGGACCCGGTGCAGGAGATCTTCGGCGCCTCGGGCGCCATCGCCGGCACACTGATCTCCTCGGCGCTGGCGCTGCTCCTGGCCCTGCCGCTGTCCTTCGGGATCGCGATCTTCCTGGTCGAACTCTGCCCGCCGGTCCTGCGCCGGCCGATCGGCACGGCGGTCGAACTGCTCGCGGGCATCCCGTCGATCGTCTACGGCATGTGGGGTCTCTTCGTCTTCGCCCCCTGGTTCGCGAAGCATGTGCAGATACCGATCATGATGTCGGCGAAGCCCGGCGCCTTCTGGGAGGCGATCACCGCCGGCGTCCCGAACGGGGCGGGCATCCTCACCGCCTCGATCATCCTCGCCATCATGATCCTGCCGTTCATCGCCGCGACCATGCGCGAACTGCTGCTCACCATGCCGCCGCAGGTGCGCGAGAGCGCCTACGGCCTTGGCTCCACCACCTTCGAGGTGATCCGCAAGGTGAGCCTGCCGTACATCCGCACCGGCGCCATCGGCGCCGTGATGCTGGGCCTCGGCCGCGCGCTCGGTGAGACGATGGCGGTGACCTTCATCATCGGCAACGCCCACGGCTTCCCGACCTCGATCTTCGCCTCGGGATCGACCATCGCCTCGACGATCGCCAACGAGTTCGCCGAAGCGCCCCCCGGGCTGCACTCGGCCTCGCTGATCGCGCTGGGTCTGGTGCTCTTCATCATCACTTTCACAGTCCTGGCGCTCGCCCGGCTGCTGATCGGACGGCAGGCCAACCTATGACCGCAGTCGCAGCACCCCGCCTGTCGCGTCGCGTCGGCGAAGGGGTCTTCCTCACCTTCTGCTGGATCGCGACGCTCGTCGCCATGGTGGCGCTCGCCGCCATCCTCTGGTCGCTGTTGCAGCAGGGGATCGGCGGGTTCCTCAAGCCCGGCGGCGGCGGGCTCGACCCGAACCTGTTCACCAGGTCGACGCCGGCGCCAGGCTCGGAAGGCGGCCTGCTGAACGCCATCGTGGGCTCGCTGATGATGTGCGTGGTCGCCATGGTGGGCGCCGTCGTCATCGGCTTCCTGGCCGGCACCTGGCTGTCGGAATATGCCCGCGAGAGCCACTACGGGAAGGTGATCCGCTTCCTGAACGACGTCCTGCTCTCGGCGCCGTCGATCCTGGTCGGCCTCTTCATCTACGAGATCCTGGTCGCGCCGCTGAAA
>NZ_JAEUMO010000027.1 GCF_016793285.1 Phenylobacterium sp. | reverse complement strand
GCAGGTCGCATCGACGATGTCGTGCTCCTCCGGGTGCTTCTTCACCCACCCGGCCATGAAGGGGCAGGTCGGCACGACCTTCAGGCCCTGCGCGCGGGCGTGGCCGAAGGCGTAGCGGGCGAGCGCGCTGGCCACGCCCTTGCCTTCGAACTCCGGCGGCACGACGGTATGGGGCAGCACGATGCGGCCCGGCTTCAGGCGGTACTCTGCGAAGGCCGTGTGGCCGTCCAGGTTCACCTCGAAGCGGCTCCGCTCGGTGTTGTCGGTAACGGTGACGTCGGCCATGCGCGTACTCCTTGGGCTCCCTCTTCTTGACGCGAAGCAGCCGCGCCGCCAAGGTCCGCGCGTCCCGCGGCCCCGCCGAAGGCCCGGGACGAAGGATCCGGCGGCCCGTTCAGCAGAGGAGGAGGTCCGTATGTCACCGATTGTCAGCGCAGCCCTTCGCTGCGTCGCCGCTGTCGTTGCCTAGAGCGCAACCGGACCTGCCAGCGCGGGGTCCCCGCGGTCGACGCCTGAACGGCCATCGAACCCAAGGACAACCCCATTGTTGACATCCTACGGCTGGAGCGACGCGCTCCAGAACGACTTCACGTCCCATGCCGCGGCCGGCCTCGTCCCCGGCCGCATCGTCGTCCAGCAGCGCGGCGGCTACCGCGTGGTCACCGACGAGGGCGAACGCGACGCACGGGCCTCCGGCACGCTGCTGAAATCCCTCAGCGACGACGAACGCCCCACGGCCGGCGACTGGGTGGCCCTCGAGGCCCGGCCGGGCGAGACCCTGGCGCTGGTCCACGCGGTGCTGCCCCGCAGGACCGCGTTCATCCGCAAGGCCTCGGGCACGCGCGGCGGCGCGCAGGTGGTGGCGGCGAACGTCGACGTGGCGCTCCTGGTCGCCTCGCTGAACGCCGACCTGAACCTGCGCCGGCTCGAACGCTACCTGGCCACCGCCTACGAAAGCGGGGCTGAGCCGGTCGTGGTGCTGACCAAGGCCGACCTCGCCGGCGACGTCGCGGGCCCGGTGGCCGAGGTCGGGGCGATCGCGTCCGGCGCGCCGGTGCTGGCCATCTCGTCGAAGACCGGCGAGGGGCTGGACGCGCTCGCGGCCCACCTGCCCCCCGGCCGGACGGCCGTTCTGCTGGGCTCGTCGGGGGCCGGCAAGTCCACGCTGCTCAACGCCCTGTTCGGCGAAGCCCGGATGGCTACACGCGAGATCCGCGAGGACGATGCGCGCGGACGGCACACCACCACCCACCGCGAACTGGTGCTGCTGCCCTCGGGCGGGCTGATCCTCGACACGCCGGGCATGCGCGAACTCGGCCTCTGGAACGCCGACGAGGGCGTCTCGGCGGTGTTCGACGACGTCGAGGCGCTGGCGGGCCGGTGCCGCTTCTCCGATTGCAGGCACCAGGGCGAGCCCGGCTGCGCGGTCCGCGCCGCGCTCGACGCCGGCGAACTCTCGCCGGAGCGGCTCGCGGCCTACGAGAAGCTGCAGGCGGAGCTGGCCTACGAGCACCGCCGCGAGGACCCGCAGGCGGCGCAGGCCAACCGCAAGCTGTGGATCAGCCGGCACAAGTCGGCGCGCGCCTGGATGAAGCAGAAGCGGGCCGGGCCGGGCGACGACTGAGCGGCGGCTCAGGGGCGGCTCAGGGGCGGAGCGGAACCCCGAAGGACACGAACGGCGCGACCGAGCGGCGCGGCCGGGGGGCCCGGACGCGTTCGCGGTCTCTTTGCCTGTCGTGGCTCGGGATCGTGGGCGCGTCGCGCCGGGTCACCAGCCGGAGGAGCCGGGGAAGATCTGGCCGGGCTTCAGCAGCTCCCAGGGAGGGATGTAGCCCCGCTCGGGCGGCGGATCGGGCGGATGGGGCGGCGGCGCAGGCGGCGGGGGCTCGGCCGCGACGGCGACCGGCTCGGGGGCCGGGGCTTCGGCGATCGCGGCCCGCGGCGGCGCGCGCAGAGGGCGCGGCGCGGGCGACGCGGCCTCCACCGGCTCGAACTCCGGCTCTTCGTCCTCGTAGCCGAGGTCGCCATGGGGCGGGAGGTCGAGGTCGTCGATCACGCGCTGGATGACGGTCTCGATGGGGGCGTCGACGAAGTCGTCGTCGGCGGCGTGTTCGCGGACCCAGTCGCGGACCCACGCCAGAACCTCATGCGCCTCTTCCCGGGGGAAGGTGTCGAAGGCGAAGCCGATGAAGTGGGTCCTGACCTCGGACCCGCGGGCCTTGACGGCGGCCGCCCGCGCCACGCTCGCGAGCCCGGCGGCGGTCTCCGCGCGCTGTCGTGCGCCTTCGGCCAGGGCGGCCTGCTCGCGGTCGAAGCGCTGCTTCAGCAGGAGGATCGCGCCGACCCGGCCACAGAAGGCGTTGGCGATGCGGCCGCAGCGCTCGAAGTCGGCGCTGTCCTCAGCCGCCTCCATGCGCGCGCGGGCGGCCTCGAAGGCGCTCGCACAGCCCTCGGCCATCAGCGACATCAGCGCGTCCATGCGCGCAGGCGTCAGATGAGGCGGGGCGTCCGGCATAAGAACATATGTAGAACACACGAGCCAGCCTGTCAAGGAAATCGCTCGTCCATCATACGAGGATCCGGGAGCCGGTGGCCGGCGGCGCCCCGCGGCGGCGGCGTCGCGGACAAGCCGCGCTCCGAGGACGCCGCGCTCAGCCGTGCAGCCGCAGGAACGCCGGGTCGCGGAAGGGGTCACCCGCCTTCATGCGCTGGTGGAAGCCTTCGACGCGGGGGCCGGCGCCGCCTTCGCGGGGATCGTAGACGGCGTCCTCGCCGAAGTAGCGCAGGGTGAGCGTGCGCCGGCGCTGGCCTTCGTGGGTGGGCGCCCCGCCGTGCATCATCTTGGGGTGGAAGACGATCAGGTCGCCGGGCTCGACGGCCCAGGAGACGATGTCCCAGGCCCCGCGGTCGCGCTCGATGTCCGGCAGCCGAGGCAGCGACGAATTCGGGTGCGTGGGCAGGGTGTCGTCGTCGAGGTCGAAGCGCGAGCCGTTGTAGAGCCGGCCGCGGTGGGAGCCCTTCACGAACTCCAGCGAGTCGGCCCTGGCGACGCGGTCGAAGGTGATCCAGGCCACCGCCAGATGCTCGCCCGCGATGGCGAGGTAGGAGCTGTCCTGGTGCCAGGGCGTGCGGCGCGCCTCGCCGCCTTCCTTGAGGAACACCTGCTCGTACATGAACCAGACCGGGCCGCGGCCCCAGAGGCCCGCGACGATCCCGCTGAGCGGCGAGGCCTCCAGCATGGCCCGGTAGCCGGTCAGCACCTTCGGATTGTAGAGGTCCTGGTAGAAGGTGGCGTCCGACCCGCGCGTGCGGATGTTCGAGGCCAGCGGCCCCGGGTTCTCCACGCTCCAGGTCCAGGCCGCCTCGGCGGCGGCCAGCGCGGCGGCGTCCAGGGCGCCGGGGATGTGGACGACGCCGTCGCGGACATAGGTTTCCCTCAAGCTCATGAAGCCTCCCCTCCGCCTTCATGGAGGAATGGCCGGGCGTAGGCCCCGCCGGTCGGCGCCGACCAATGTCCGCCCGTCCGCTCAGCAGCCACACCACCACCCCTTCCCCTCCTCCATCGAGGCGGAGGGGCGCCGATCTCCTGCCGCCGCGCCATCAGTCGTCCATCCGGAAGAGGTCGAGGGCCGTCAGGCCCAGCACCTTCTGCGCGTCCCCGACCGGCAGCGCGCGGAACACCGCCTCGATGGCCCCGCGCGTGTAGCCGAAGGTCGACTCCTGGTGCGGATAGTCCGACGACCACAGGGCGGTCCCGGCCCCGATGCGGTCGATCATCGATAGCCCCACCGGATCGGTCATGAAGGTCGCGTAGCAGTGGTTGCGCCAGTACCAGCTCGGCGCATGGGCCAGCTTCGGGTTCACCGAGGTGGGGAAGGAATTGTAGATCATGTCGGCGTCGTGGAGCATGCCGGGCACCCACGACAGGCCCGCCTCCACGAACACCACGCGCAGGCCCGGGAAGCGGTCGAAGACGCCGCCGAAGGTGAGCTGGGCCCACTGCTGGCGGAAGCCCTGCATCTGGGTCAGCACCGAGACGCCGACGGCGCCCGCCTCGGCCGTCGGGATCGCCTCGCCGATGTGGAAGGCGAGCGGCAGGCCGCTGGCCTCGACCGCGGCCCACAGCGGGTCCATGCGCGGATGGTTGTACTGGATCGTCCGGCCGTCCTCGAACCTGCCGGGCTTCAGCGGGATCATCAGGCACCGCGCCCCCAGCCCGGCGCAGCGGGCGACGCTGTCCTTCGCCGCCTCCGGGTCCCAGTAGCTCGGGACCATTACAGGATAGAGCCGCTTGGGCGCCTTGGCGCACATCTGCGCGATGTGTTCGTTGTAGGCGCCGAAGACGTGCGGCTTGTTCTCGATCTCGCCGAACATCATCAGGCCGAACAGGCGCTGCGGGAAGATCAGCTCCTTCTCGACCCCCTCGACGTCGAGGTCGACCAGCCGGGCGTCCACGTCGGTCAGCCCGGGATAGCATTCCAGCGCCTGACAGAGGTGCTGGGCGATGGGCTGCGGGGTCATCGACTTGCCGCCGATGGAGAGGTCCCAGCCGCCGTCCCTGAAGATCATCCGCGGCGCCGCGTCCTTCAACTCGGCCGGGAAGCGGTCGATCCAGAGGTCGCCTTCCAGCATGTGCGAATCCGCCGAGACGATGCGCGTGCCGGCGGGCCAGTCGCGGGTCTTCGCCTGGGGCTTGCGTTCCGCAGCGACCGGCTGGCCAACCTGCTCCTCGATCTCGAGGATGAAGCCGTCGGGCATGGCGCGTTCTCCCTTGCGGGAGAAAACTTATAGCGCGCTATAATTTTGACAATCGGGGAGAGGCGGACATGGCGACCCAAAATGCGGCGAACCCCGCCCTGGACGCCTGGCGCAGCCTGGTCGACCTCGACCGCCTCGCCGCCTGGATGGACGGCCGCGGCCTGGAATCCGGCCCCATCGAGGAGGCGGCGCGGCCGCCCGGCGGCACGCAGAACATCCTGCTGAAGTTCCGCCGCGGCGGGCGCTGGTTCATGCTGCGCCGCCCGCCGCTGGCCGCGCACATGAACGGCAGCGAGACCATGCGCCGCGAGGCCCGGGTGCTGGCGGCGCTCGCCGACACCGACGTCCCCCACCCGCGCCTGATCGCCGCCGAGCCGGGCGAGGACGTGCTGGGGGCGGCCTTCTACCTGATGGAGCCGATCGACGGCTTCAACGCCACGGTCGGCCTGCCGCCGCTGCACCTGGGCTCCGCGCAGGTGCGCCACGGGATGGGCCTGGCGCTGGCCGACGGCATCGCCGCGCTCGGCCGCGTGGACCACGCCGCCAAGGGCCTGACCGACCTCGGCCGCGCCGACGGGTTCCTGGAGCGCCAGGTCGGCCGCTGGAAGAAGCAGCTCGCCAGCTATGCGCAGTACGAAGGCTGGGCGGGGCCGGGCGAGATCGAGGGCGTGGACGCGGTCGGCGACTGGCTGGACGCGCACCGGCCCGCGACCTTCACGCCGGGGATCATCCACGGCGACTATCACCTGGCCAACGTGATGTACCGCTTCGACGGGCCGGAGCTGGCGGCCATCGTCGACTGGGAGCTGACGACGGTGGGCGACCCGCTGCTCGACCTCGGCTGGCTGATGGCGACCTGGCCGCAAAAGGACGCCATCGAGGCCGGGACGGTCTCGGTGACGCCGTGGGACGGCTTCCCCACCATCGAGGAGCTGGTCGAGCGCTATGCCGGCCAGACCGAGCGCGACCTGTCGCACATGCGCTGGTACGGCGTGCTGGCCTGCTACAAGCTGGGGATCATCCTGGAAGGCACGAACGCGCGGGCCGCCGCCGGCAAGGCCGAGAAGGCCACCGGCGACGCGCTGCACCGCCAGACCCTGGGCCTCTTCCAGCGCGCGCTGGGGTGGATCGGCTGACGGCGGCGGATCGGCCGAGGCGAACGCGCGCCGGCCCCTACGCCACCAGCTTGCGGTAGAGATGCCAGCTCGCGTGGCCGAGGATCGGCACCACCAGGATCAGGCCCACCAGCAGCGGAATCGAGCCCACCACCAGCGCGGCGGCGATGATGCCCGCCCAGGCCGCCATCGGGCCGGGGTTCGCGGCGACCGCCTTCAGCGAGGTCCCGATCGCGGTCCAGAGGCCGACGTCGCGGTCCAGCAGCAGCGGGATCGACACCACGCTCATCGCGAACGCGACGGCCGCGAAGAGGAAGCCCGCGCCCACGCCGCCGACGATCAGCGGCGCGCTGGCCGGCGAGGCGAACACCTGGCGGGCGAACATCGAGAGCGTCGGCGGGGCGCCGCCGCCCAGGGTGGCCTGGCCGATCTGGTAGGCGACCGCCAGCCAGAGGCCGAACAGCGCCAGGAGGATCAGGCCCATGCCGACGATCGAGCCGATGGCCGGCGAGCCGAACGCCTTGAAAGCGTCGATCCAGGTGACGCGCTCGCCCCGCTCCCGACGGCGGCTCATCTCGTAGAGGCCGGTCGCCGCCACCGGGGCCACGATCGCGAAGCCCGAGGCCAGCGGGAACAGCATCATGAGCAGGTTCGTGTTCGCCGCCGCCGCGGCCAGCACCAGGCCCGCCAGCGGATAGATCAGCGCGACGAACAGGATGTCGTCGCGCAGCGCCGCCATGTCCGCCACGCCGGCGCGGAGCGCGTCCCTGAGGTCGGCGAAGCCGATCCGCCGCACGTCGGGCACGGCCTGTCCGGCGTGGCGCTCGGGGTGCGGAACGATCAGGCGCCCGAAGTCGCGCACCGCCCAGGTGAGTTTCTCGAGCATGAACTCGGCGGGGTTCTCGACGTGGTTCCTGGTGGCCATGCGGCGTCCTCCCGGTCGTTGTCGGGGAGGTGGCCCTGCCTCGGCGCACGGCGTCGGGGTCGCGGCGGACCACTCAACCCGGAAAGCCGCAGCCTATCACGGACTTGCCGCCACGTAACGCGCCCGTGGCGGGCGCGTGGAACGGCCGCTACATAGGCCGGCCATGCTCCGCGTCTCCGAACTCAAGCTGCCCCTGGACCACGCGCCGCAGGCCCTGCCCGCCGCCGTCGCGGCGCGCCTGGGCGTGGGCGAGGCCGACCTGCTGAGCTGGTCGGTGTGGAAGCGGGCGCACGACGCGCGCCGGAAGAGCGCGATCCTGAAGGTCTACATCGTGGACGTGGAGGTCCGGGGCGAGGCCGACGTCGCCCGCCGCCTCGCCGGCGACCCGCACGTTCGCCCGACGCCGGACACCGCCTACAGGCCCGTCGCCGCCGCGCCGCCCGCCCTGCCGCTCCGCCCGGTGGTGATCGGCGCCGGGCCCTGCGGCCTGTTCGCGGGGCTGATCCTGGCGGAGATGGGCTTCCGCCCCATCATCCTCGACCGCGGCAAGGCGGTGCGCGAGCGCACGAAGGACACCTGGGGCCTCTGGCGGCGCAGCGAGCTCGACCCCGAGTCCAACGTCCAGTTCGGCGAGGGCGGGGCCGGCACCTTCTCGGACGGCAAGCTCTACAGCCAGATCAAGGATCCGCGGCACCTGGGCCGCAAGGTGCTGAACGAGTTCGTGGCCGCCGGCGCGCCGGCCGAGATCCTGACCGAGGCCCACCCCCACATCGGCACCTTCCGGCTGGTGACCATGGTCGAGGCCATGCGCGCCAGGATCGAGAGCCTGGGCGGCGAGTACCGCTTCCGCCACCGCGTCGCCGACATCGAGATCGACGCCGGCCGCCGCGTGCGCGGCGTCCGCCTGCACACCGGCGATTTCCTGGAGGCCGACCACGTCGTCCTGGCCATTGGCCACTCGTCGCGCGACACCTTCCAGGCGCTCTACGACCGCGGCGTCCACATCGAGGCCAAGCCGTTCTCGATCGGCTTCCGCATCGAGCACCCGCAGTCGTGGATCGACCGCGCCCTCTTGGGCCCCTGCGCCGGCCATCCGGACCTGGGCGCCGCCGCCTACTCGCTCTCGCACCACTGCGCGAACGGCCGCACGGTCTACAGCTTCTGCATGTGCCCGGGCGGGACGGTGGTGGCCGCGACGTCGGAGCCGGACCGCGTCGTCACCAACGGCATGAGCCAGTATTCGCGCAACGAGCGCAACGCCAACGCCGGCTTCGTGGTGGGCGTCACGCCGGCCGACTATCCCGGCGACCATCCGCTGGCCGGCATCGACCTGCAACGCGAGCTGGAGAGCCGGGCGTTCGTCGCCGGCGGCGGCGACTACTACGCGCCGGGCCAGCTCGTCGGCGACTTCCTGGCCGGGCGCGCGTCGACCGCGCTGGGCCAGGTGGCGCCGAGCTACCGTCCGGGCGTGCGGCCTGCCGACCTGGCCGCGGTGATGCCCGACTACGCGGTCGAGGCGATGCGCGAGGCGCTTCCGGTCTTCGGCCGCAGGATCGCGCGCTACGACGACCCGGAGGCGGTGCTGACCGGCGTCGAGACCCGCACCTCGGCGCCCATCCGCATCACCCGCGGCGCCGACTTCCAGAGCCTGAACGTGCGCGGCCTGTTCCCGGCCGGCGAGGGCGCCGGCTACGCGGGCGGCATCCTCTCGGCCGCCGTCGACGGCATCAAGGTCGCCGAAGCGGTGGCGCGGTCTATCGTCGGTGAGGCGGTGGCGGCCTAGCGCGCCAGCCAGCGCGCGGGCAGCCGGTACTCCGGGCGGCTGGGGCGGATCAGGTCGAGCCCCACCATCAGGCCGAGGCGCAGGAACCTGCACATGGTCCGAAACGTCTGCATGGGGCCCTCCTGGTCAAGCCTGTAACGACCGGCGGAGCCATAGGTTGCGCAGAGTCGGCGACAGGCCCGCGCCGGCGGCGGGCCAGACGAAAAACGGCCCGGGATCGCGCCCGGGCCGTTCGATCGTTCAGGCTGGCGCCGCGCCTAGTTGCGGGCGGTGTCGACCAGCTTGTTCTTGGAGGTCACATCAAGAAAATCAGCTACTTAGGCGAGACCAAGTGCGGCATGTGATGGCCGAATGTGTAGCAGCGTGGGAAGCGCCTGGAAAGCGCGTTACGCTATGCGCCTTCGGCTACTGGCGCACCTTTCGCGGCCTTGGTCCCCGCCCCTTCCAGTTCCTTTAGCCGCTTCTCGATCTTCGCGGCGTGCTGGTAGATGTCGGTGAGGTCACTGATTAGGTGTCGGGTCTCGTCCTTCTCCACGAACGTTCCGAAATATTTTGCGGTCGCGGCGTTGAAGTGAAGGCGAGCAATCGTCTTTCGATTGTTGTCATCTAGCAGCACAGCGCAATACGACTTCTGGTCTCGCATCACGACGCGCTTAGGATGAACAAGCTTCGACGCAATGGCCTGGACGATATGGAAGCCCGAAAGCTCTTCTTGCGTCGTAATGATCTCTTCCTCTGTCGGTGCAGGCTCACCGGCTGCTTCGGAGGGCTTCGGCGTGGATGCATTCAGCGCGGAGGACAGGCGATCCGTCACCATATCCCGAACCATCGTCGCAATGGTACTGACGAGCAGCTTGGCCGTGTTGTCCTTGATCGCAGCGGTGACGTTGCCGGTGTAGACACGGCGCGCCATCATCTTCACGAACTCGTCTGACGGCTCGGCAAATTCTCGTTCCAACTCCTTTCGCAGGACAGTTTGGAGCTTTAGGTTGCCCGCTTCCTTGACGATCTTCTCAATGTCAAAGCTGGCCTTTGCGAAGTTCTCCAGCGTCTTTACGTCAGTCGGCTTGATCGCGTCCATGCTGAACGTGAAGAATGGCTTGTCATCCATCTTGTTCGGAACTTCGATGTCCGAATAGAATTGGTACACGACGCCATTGGTTAAGATTGCCAGTCTGGCTGACGTCACCGAAAAATACCGGAACAACTGTCCGGCATGATTGATGTTTAGCTCCACCGACGACGGCTTACACTCAATCAGGACGTTGACTTTTCCGCCCCCGCAAATTGCGTAGTCGACTTTCTCGCCCTTCTTCGTGCCAACATCGGCGATGTATTCGGGCACGACCTCGGACGGGTTAAAGACATCGTACCCCAAGGCCTGGATGAACGGCATAACGAGCGCTGTCTTCGCGGCTTCCTCGGTCAGCAGCACCTCGCGATGCTCTACGGTACGCTTTTGAAGCTCAGCGAGCCTTGTCGCCAAATCCATTTCCGCCCCCCAACTTGCACGTCCAGCGCGAACAATGTGGCGCCTCAGCCTTTCCGTCCACTGCCCATTGCACAGCTAGTCGGCTTGAGAAAAGCTGCCGACAAACCCGCCTGAGGAAGCGATGGGTCTCTTTGGATCGAAGGTAACCGCAGAGAAGGTCGCCGGCCTTCTAACAGCGGCGGTGCGCGACGCCTTCAATGCTGGCGCGGCAGAAGACGATGATCTGCGGTGGCTCGCCGCGAATAGAACGACAGCAGCTAAGGTGATCCGCTTCTATGCGGCGGCGGCGTGGGTGTGGGCGGATGTCTATCTGAAGCGCGCGAACGTCTCTCGACCGTCGCCAAACGAATTTATGAAGATATGGCGGGAGGCAATGTTTAGTCAGATCGTAGCCTGCTTCGACCATATCGAGATCGGCGACAATCACGCGCAGATGATTTGGTCTTCGATGTTTGATGATGCCGAAGCCTACGCCAGAATATTTCATGAGAAGAGTGACGTTAAATCTTCCTACCTCGCCTTCGCTGTCGGAAAATCATGGTTTGAAGAAACTCAAGGGTTGGATATGTTTAGCGGCTACCACAGCCCAAAGTCGGGGCTCATGGTATTTGCTGCTGCGCTTCAATGTCAGGTGAGGGTCGAAGAGATATTGAAGACGCATTGTAGGTAGCGACCTAAAATCACTGCACTCATGCGAGGGGACTTCATCCAACAAAGTAGCAGGCATTACCCCCATGCCGGGTCCGCCTGCACCACAAAACAGATCGATGGTCACGGCTTCCGCCTGAGCGCCCAGATGACGGCGGCGGTCGCGACCCCGAATGCGGTGACCAGGGCTGCAACGGCGTGGATGACGGGCGGGTCGAGAACGATCATGGCGGTGTTGGCTCCAATGCTCCTGGGATCGGACTAACAGCAGTCTGACTTGGTACGCGTACCGGAACAGGCCAATCGAATAGCCTCAACGCACGCTCACACAGGCTGCGGGCATCTCAGCACGGCGCGGATTGGATACGCGCACCACGCTCATAAGTTCTAAGTTATGCGCCATGGCTCACAACCTACTTGACGCGCCCATTGAGCTAGGCTTATGAGCTAGGGAAAGCGCAACCCTAACTTATGAGCTAGCCATGCGGATCGCGTACTTCCGGGTCTCTACGGGAGACCAGAGCATCGAAGCCCAACGGCACGCGATGGGCGGGACCTTCGACAAGGAGTTCTCGGACCAGGGCGTTAGCGGTGGCGTGCTCGCTGCGGACAGGCCCGGCTTCGCCAAGCTGCTAGAGCAGGTGCGCAAGGGCGACACGCTCTGCGTCTATGCCGTGGATCGCCTAGGCCGTGATGCCTTGGACGTACAGGGAACGGTGCGGAAGCTGATCGACAGCGGCGTCACGGTGGACATCCACGGCCTAGGGCAGATCGGGCGGGGCGTGGGCGAGATCATCCTAGCCGTGCTGGCTCAGGTCGCGGACATGGAGCGCCACAAGATCAGGGAGCGGACGGAGGCGGGCCGAGCGGCGGCTAGGGCTGCGCTGGAGGCCACCGGGAAGACGCACCGGGGGAAGGATAGCCTCGGGAGGCCGAAGGCTCAGGACGCCGCTGCGGTGGTCTCCTGGCGGCGCGAGAAGGGGGCGAGCATCCGGCAGACAGCCCAGCACTTCGGCCTGTCGGACGCCACGGTGAAACGGTACTGCGCCGCTACCGCCTAGGAGACTCAGGCGTGGCCGTGGGCGGGCCTTGCGGGGTGCTCCGCTAGGGTAGTGGCGCCCTGGCTTTGAGGGGCTTCCTCGGCCTTCTCTGGGGCTCGGTGTGAGCGGGGCATTCCACGGCCTGCGGCATACCGGCGACGCGAGCCGACGCGAGGAGATTCCCGCAATTACAAGGACTTAACTGCCGGGACAGTTTCGATACCGTCTAGCATAGTGCCGCGAGGCACCCGCGCTTTCGATACCGTCTGGCATAGGACCGGACAGGTCCCCGGACGGATATCGATACCGTCGGGCATATGCCGTCAGAGGTGACGAAAAACACGTGACCAATAGGGGGTGTCGGCTTGTCCGGCATGGTCAGCCCGGTTGGCTCAAGCTCCGCGTAGCGATCCCATCGTGATGCCGAAGTTGAGCCGGGGAGCCGCTATTCGCCAAAGTCAGAAAAGCTGATCGCGGGGGGTAGGGGGGACCCGGCCAGCTAAACTCCAACATGCTCAACACCTCGTGATATATGATTATATATCAACGGGATAACGAGAATTACCTAGGGAGCATCCCTCTAGAAAACCAGCTTAGTCATCCGTCTACGGCAAAATCGACGGATAGCTTAGGCGCTGTTAGGCCGCGACTGAGTTCTAAGCTGGTTCTCTAGGCGGATGGCCGCCCGTAAGTCTAACTACATCAGTCTCATATTTTGGGACTGAACAGACCAACCATTCACATTAGTAGGAGCAGTATGGCGACACACACTGTTGCTGATGACGTTCTCTATAGCCGAGAGGCTGAGCTTTACTTCGTAGGTGCGGATCGTCGGGTGATGATCGGCCTGCGAGCGACCCTAGAACTCCTGGGTCTTCCCCTTCCCGACTATGCGCAGCGGAAGCCGCCCGGTCCTCGTACCGCATCGGCCAAGGTCATTGCCGCGATGTACGCCGCCGACAACCGGCAACCCAAGCCGCGCAAGGTCTACCACTACGACCCGAACAAGTTCCGCGAGAAGCGGGCGCAACGCTAACTGTAGCCGTAGCAGAAAGGCTGAATTGACTACGACCACCACCGATCGCAGGGCGCTAGCTCTGACGGTCGCCAACCTGACGAACGATCTTATCCAGGCTCAAGACGACCTGGCGCTGCACGAACGACTGACGGGGGCACGGGCCAAGGTCCGACAACTCCAATCGGATCTTGCTCAGGCTAAGACCCGGCTAGACGCCGCACAGGAGCAAGAACGGCAGTCGGCCCGTGATGCAGCCTTCGCTGTGTTCTCCGACATCCATGTCCGCAAGGAAGGTGACGACCACCTTCTGAGGCTGGCGTTCCCGGTGACCGTCACCCGGAAGCAATTCGACGGCTACCAGACCGCCGACACGACGCAGACCTTCCCCGGCATCCAATCCCTGCCGTCCGATGCGCTCATGTACCTTGTCGAGAAGCACCCTGACCGCATCCCTGCGGAGATCATGGCGCTCGCCCCTGGCGATCCCTACGAGGCCATCAACGAATACCTGATCAGCCTTCGGCGCGGCTACCTGCGCGGGCCGGTGGCGGCATGAAGCGTCGGCGCAGCAGGAAGCAAGAGCGGCTAGAGGAACTGAACCGCCAGAAGCCGACGCCGTGGGCGAAGACGCTGGACGAACTGCGCCTTGCCTGTGAGCCGGATGGCGAGGCCGTCGTGCATCATCTGCGCTGCGGAGAGGCGGCGGAGTTTCGCCGAAGGGCCGAACTACCGGCCTGCGAGGAACTGAGCTTCTACCGCGACCACGTGAACAGGGTGCTTGGTCATCCCCGTTCCGATGGTCGGCTCTGGCCTGACACCTACGCCAAGCTTGATCAGGAAGAACAGGACCGGGTGCGAACCGTGGCCCTCGCCGTCCTGGCCGAGTGGGAGGCTGCTGGCGCTCCCATCCACTACGACAGCTTGCGGATCGCACAGCAAAGGTGGTTGGCGACCGGTCGCATCCTGGCCGGTGAGGTGACGCTGTGAGCCGCCTAACCCAACGCCAGCGGGTGAAGGTCAACGCCGCCCTGAGCACCATCTACGCCCAAGGCTATGACGCGCAGACGGTGGTCTCTTGGGCTCGGGACTACGAGGCCGCAGGGCATCCGCCCCGCCTCGCCTATCAGCGCGCCCTCAACGACTTCATTGCAGGTCAGCCTGCCTTTGCCGACTCCCTCGGCAAGATCACTCGGCTCGTAGACGCCAGCGATCCCCAGACCGTCGCCAAGTACGACACGGCGTTGAGCGCCTACATCGCTACGGGTGACGACAGCGAGATTGCGGCCCTAGGTCCGATGATCGCTCGGGATAGCGTTGTCGTCGCACAGAAGAACGGCGAGCTTCCCAACGGCGACATCACGGCGGCATCGACCGAACAGGCCCTTGGCTTCGCGATGGCGGATCAGCACATCACGGCGTCAGGTCCGCAACCGGCTGCGTCTCAGCAGGCCGCTGCGCCCGCCCCTAGCAATGTGGGTCTCAACAGTTCCCAGGTCTCCACGACGGCGCGGGTTGCCGACAAGCAAGTCTGGAACCCCGCCTTCGACGGATCGCGGCTCAACGCATGGTCCGATGGCGGCACGGCGCATCAGTCGAGCACGCTCGCGCCGCACGCCAACGCCGTGCCCAACGGCGACGCCTAGCTAACCTTCGTCCTCAGGCTCGGTGGGGGTGCTGGAAGTTCAAACCCCGGCACCCTGTACCGCTTCATGCCCTCGACCAGGGGATAGAGCGGATACGACAGCCCGCCGTAGGCGTCGGCAGCGCTGCGGGTCTCATGCCCCGTCAGAGCGTTGTGAACGTCAGCGGGAATGAGCGCCTGACGGGCGTAGTGCTTGAAGCTGTGCCGGAACGAATGGAACGTCATGCGTTCGTCGGTCACCCCCCAATCTGAGCGCAACTGTCGGCCCCACCAGCGGCCCCAATTTCCCGACAGCTTCTCGTCAGCAGGCGAGTACGTGAGCTTGTCGAACAGCAGCGCCTTCCCGCGTTGGCCTTGAGCGTATCGGACGAACCCGAGCTTGATCAGGTCAGCATGAACCGGGATGCGGCGTTCGCTCCCTTCGGTCTTCACGCTCTGGCCCTTGGCTCTGTCGTGCTGAATACGGATCACCCACGCCTTGAGGCTCTTACCCTTTGGATCGACGTAGCCTTCCTCGGTCACATCGTCAGGGTGAAGCTGGCATAGCTCATTGATCCGAGCGCCAGTGTAGAGCGCCAATAGCGGAAGCCAGTAGGCCGCCTCCCCTGCCCCACCTACGGGGCGTTCTCCATCGCGGTAGATCGGGCTCCCAAAGATCGCCGCCAGCGCTGACGCGTCGAACTCGCGCCGCTTCTCCCTAGCCCTGCGGCTGTCCTGCAACTGCGTGCCGGTGAAGGGGTTGGTCTCAATGAGATCGCGCTTCACGGCGAAGCCGAACAGCGCACTCAGGAGTGAGAGCGTCGTGTTCATGTTGGGGATGCTGACGCCTTCTTCACTCACGACGCCGGGTGTCCGCATCTTGTCGGTGAAACTGGTCGCGTCGCGCCGGGCTACGGCCTTGATGCGTTTGTTGCCGATCACCTCTTCGAAGCGATCCACCGCCCTCTTCATGCCCTTTAGGGTCGAGGGGTTGCGCTCCTGATCCTTCACCCACCGATCATGAAGCTGCTGGATCGTTGGGTTCTCGCTGTCAGGCTCCTTGGCCTCAGCCTTCGCATCGCCCCATCGGGCAAGCTCGGCTAGCTCCGCACGATCCGCTTCGGCGTTGATCGCCTTCGCGAGACGCGACTTGGCCTTGAGCACGGGATCGGCTTCGATCCGCTCCCGCTCTTCTTCCCACATCTGTTCTTCTTGGGGCCGATAAGCCTCTTCGGCCTCTTGCTCCTCACGGGAGCCATAGAGCGCCGATGGCACCTTCTGCGGTGTCGCGCTCAGCGTGACGCGAACCCTGTCGAATTCGTCGTCGTAAGCCTGCCATGCCCGGATCACGAGCTTCTTGGCTTCCGCGAAATCGGACGTTCCGAGCGCCCGCATGACGGCGCTGGTCTGGTAGTGCTCGATCAGGTCGAGAGGGATGCGGCGCCGGATGTAGTACCGTGCGCCGCGTCGAATAAGGCCGGGTGGCATAGGCTGCTCCGATGCATCATGTGTAGCAGTCACACGACGCATCGGGCTTCCTAAGCTCCTGAATTCCTTATTTTTCCTGCAAGATCAAGTCAGTTGCGGGCGGTATCAACCAGCTTGTTCTTCGTGATCCAGGGCATCATGGCGCGCAGGCGCTGGCCGACTTCCTCGATCTGGTGCTCGGAGCCGCGGCGGCGCGTGGCCTTGAAGCTGGGGGCGCCGATGGCGTTCTCGGCCATGAAGTCGCGCACGAAGCGGCCCGACTGGATGTCCTCCAGCACCTTCTTCATCTCGGCCTTGGTGTCGGCCGTGACGATGCGCGGGCCGGTCACGTACTCGCCGTACTCGGCGGTGTTGGAGATCGAGTAGTTCATGTTGGCGATGCCGCCTTCGTAGATCAGGTCCACGATGAGCTTCACCTCGTGCAGGCACTCGAAGTAGGCCATCTCGGGGGCGTAGCCCGCCTCGACCAGGGTCTCGAAGCCGGCGCGGATCAGCTCCACGAGGCCGCCGCAGAGCACGGCCTGCTCGCCGAACAGGTCGGTCTCGCATTCCTCGCGGAAGTTGGTCTCGATGATGCCCGAGCGGCCGCCGCCGATGGCCGAGGCGTAGGCGAGGCCCAGGTCCATGGCGCCGCCGGTGGGGTTCTGGTGGATGGCGATCAGGCACGGCACGCCGCCGCCCTTCTGGTATTCGCCGCGCACCGTGTGGCCGGGGCCCTTGGGCGCCACCATCAGCACGTCGATGCCGGCGGCCGGCTCGATCAGGTTGAAGTGGACGTTCAGGCCGTGGGCGAACAGCAGGGCCGCGCCGTCGCGGATGTTGGGCGCGATCTCGGCGTTGTAGATGCCCCGTTGCAGTTCGTCGGGCGCCAGCACCATCAGCAGGTCCGCCCACTTGGCGGCGTCGGCCACGCTCATGACCTTCAGGCCGTCGGCTTCCACCTTCTTCGCCGTGGCCGAGCCCGGCTTCAGCGCGACCGCGACGTTCTTCACGCCGGAGTCCTTGAGGTTCAGCGCGTGCGCACGGCCCTGCGAGCCATAGCCTACGATGGCGATCTTCTTGTCCAGGATGCGGGAAATGTCGGCGTCGCGGTCGTAGTAGACGCGCATGATCGTTCTCCTAGAGGCGTGAAGACCGCCGCATCCGCGCAACGGCGGTGCAGCAAAGCCGGGGGTGTGAAGCGGTTTTTTGCCGGATGGTCAAGAGAGGGGCGCGCAAGAGGGCCTCCACGCGCTCAGGGCCGCAGCCGGGCCATGGCGAGCGAGTCCGCGTAGGCCCCGTCCCTCCAGGCGTAGTCGCGCAACAGGCCCTCGCGCTCGAAGCCGAAGCGTTCGTAGAGGGCGATGGCCCGCGCGTTGTCGGCGTAGACGTGGAGTTCCAGCCTGCGGACGTTCCACCAGCGGTCGGCCAGGTCGACGGCGGCGGCCATGAGCGCCGTGCCGACGCCGCGGCCGGCGAAGTCGTCATGCACCGCCATGCCGATCGAGGCGACGTGGCTGCGCCGATGCGCCGTCTCGCGGCGCAGGCCGATGCAACCCACCACCCGCCCGCCGGTCTCGGCCACGAGCTGGCGGGCGTTCGGATCGGTGACGTCGTAGCGGTGCTCGCGCAGGGCGACCGGGACGAACGGCGTCTGCAGCGTGCCCCAGACGGCGCGCGGCCGGCCGAGCACATCGGCGACCTGCGCCATGTCGGCGGGCTCGGCGGCGCGGACGGCGATGTCGGGCGGCTGGCTCATGGTCCTTCTCGCGGGTTGCGGGGGGACGGGGCCAGAAAAAAGCCCCGTCCGGATCCCGGCGGGGCTGGTGGTCGGTCGGTCTGCGGCTTGGTTTCGCTAGCGCACGACGTCCCTCACCGGCCCGCCGGAGGCGGTCGGCATCAGGAGTACGAGATTGGCGAAACAGCCGCGCATGGCGCCCTGCATAGCCTGCGCGGCCGCGAATGGCAAAGGCTGCGCCGCGCCGCGAACCGTGGCATCCGATGGGCATGATCGAGGTCACGCCTTCCATCGTGCTGGAGGACGACGAGGTGCAGGTGCGGGCCGTGCGCGCCTCGGGCCCCGGCGGCCAGCATGTGAACAAGGTCTCGACCGCCATCGAGCTGCGTTTCGACGTGCGCGGCTCGCGGAGCCTGACGCCCTATGTGGCGGCGCGGCTGGAGAAGCTGGCGGGATCGCGGCTGACGCTGGAGGGCGTGCTGGTGCTGGTCGCCCAGTCGAGCCGCTCGCAGGAGATGAACCGGCAGGAGGCGCTGGAGCGGCTCACGGAGCTCATCCGCAAGGCCGCCGAGCCGCCGCCCCCGCCGCGCAAGAAGACCCGGCCCACCTACGCCTCGAAGCTGCGCCGGCTGGAGGGCAAGTCCAAGCGCTCGGGCGTAAAGGCCATGCGCGGCAAGCCGCGCGGCGACGATTGAAGGGAGCCGGTCTGCTGCAGGGCCCGCCGCCCCGGCGGCGGGTTGGGGTGGAGGCGCGACCGCCGATCCGACGGCGGGCGCGCGAGGCGCCAGGCCTCCGCATCCCCGCCCTCACCGGCCTGCGCACGCCTCCATCCCCGGCGCTTCCTCCATCGGGGAGGAAGGGAGGCGCGAGCCTACTCCGCCTCGGTGACCTCGGCGCCGCCGACGTGCTTCTTGATGCTCTCGATCGCGTCCTTTGCGCCCGACTTGGAGGCGTAGCCCTCGGTCGCGAAGATGACTTCGGAGTTGTATTTGAACCGGACGCGGAACTCGCCGGCCTTGTCTTTGTAGATCTCGAACTTGTGGGCCATTCCCGTTTTTCTCCTCGATGAGACCCCCCGGCCTCGGGCCACGATAGGACGTCCCGTGTGACGGAGCTATGGAAAGGTTTCGCCGCCTTCGCCTATAAGATGGCGCCATGCTCCGCACCCACCTGCCCGGCCTCGTCGGGCTCGCCGCCCTGCTCTCCGCCTGCACCCCGACCCTCGGGCCGCCGCCGCCCGGGGGGCGCCCCGCGCCCCCGCCGCCGCCCCCGCCGATGAGCGGCTCGGCGCAGTTCAACGCCGGCGACTTCGCCTGGTCGCAGCGGCCGGGCGGCAACATCATCGCCGGCCGCGTCGCCTATGCCCAGGGCCGCACCCGCTACACCTGCGCCGGATCGTCCGTGGTGCTGACGCCCGAGACCGCGTGGTCGGCGCGCCGGATGGCGGCGCTCTACGGCTCGGCGGAACGGGCGGCGCTGCCCGCCGACGAGGTCCGCGCGCGCACCCCCGCCGCCCCGCCCGGAGACGCCGGCCCCTACGTGAAGCGCACCACCTGCGACGACGCCGACCAGTTCGCGTTCGGCGGCCTGGCCGACGGCGCCTGGTATGCGATCACCATCGTCCGGCCGGTCGGCGGACCGGGCGGCACGATGGCCCTGATGAAGCGGGTCGTGGTCCGCGGCGGCCGGACCGTGCCGCTGGCGCTGTAGGCGGCGGTCCCTCCCCCGCAGGGGGAGGTCCACGCGAAGCTCCCCCGGCGGGGGAGCAACCGGCGCGTCAATGCACCTTCGCCCGGCCGATCTCGAGGCCGTCGCCGCCCGCGTGGACGTCGATCACCGCCCCGTCGTCCAGGCCGCCTTCCAGCAGCTTGCGCGCGATCGGGTCGATCAGCTCCTTCTGGATCACCCGCTTCAGCGGCCGCGCGCCGTAGACCGGGTCGTAGCCGCGGTCGCCCAGCCAGTGCAGCGCGCCGTCGTCCAGCGCGAGCGACATGCGCCGGTCGGCCAGCAGCTTCTCGACCCGCTGGAGCTGGATCCTCACGATGCCGTCCATCTCGGCGCGGCCCAGCCGCTTGAAGAGGATGATCTCGTCGATCCGGTTCAGGAACTCGGGCCGGAAGTGGTGGCGCACCACGTCCATCACGCCGGGCCGCGCCTTCTCCACGTCGTCGCCGTCGGGGAGGCTCGCGAGGAACTCCGAGCCCAGGTTCGACGTCATGATGATGAGCGTGTTGCGGAAGTCGACCGTGCGGCCCTGGCCGTCCGTGAGGCGGCCGTCGTCCAGCACCTGGAGCAGCACGTTGAACACGTCGGGGTGCGCCTTCTCGACCTCGTCGAACAGGACCACCTGGTAGGGCCTGCGGCGCACGCTCTCGGTCAGCGCCCCGCCCTCGTCGTAGCCGACGTAGCCCGGAGGCGCGCCGATCATGCGGCTCACCGAATGCTTCTCCATGTACTCGCTCATGTCGAGGCGCGTGATCGCGTGCTCGTCCGAGAACATGAACTCGGCCAGCGCCTTGGTGAGCTCGGTCTTGCCCACGCCCGTCGGACCCAGGAACAGGAACGAGCCGATCGGCCGGTTCGGGTCCTGCAGGCCGGCGCGCGCGCGGCGCACCGCGTCGGAGACCGCCACGAGGGCTTCCTCCTGGCCGACGACGCGGCCGCGCAGGCCGTCTTCCATGCGCAGCAGCTTGTCGCGCTCGCCTTCGAGCATCTTCTCGACGGGCACGCCGGTCCAGCGCGACACGACGGCCGCGATCTGCTCCGCGTCGACCACGTCGGGCGTCATCGGCTCCTCGGCGTCCTCGGCGGCCTCGGCCTCCTCCAGGCTCTTCTCCAGCTCGGGGATCTCGCCGTAGGCGATCTCCGACGCCCGTTGCAGGTCGCCGCGCCGCTGCGCCGCCGACAGTTCGGCGCGCAGGCGGTCCAGCGCCTCGCGCGACTGCGCCGCGGACGAGACCTTCTCCTTTTCGGCCTTCCAGCGCGCGGTCATCTCGGCCGACTGGCCTTCGAGGTCGTCCAGCTCCTCTTCCAGCTTTTCGAGCCGGGCCCTGGAGGCGGCGTCCGTCTCCCGGGCCAGCGCCTCGCGCTCGATCTTGAGCTGCACGACGCGCCGGTCGATCTCGTCCAGCTCCTCGGGCTTGGAGTCGACCGCCATGCGCACGCGGCTCGCCGCCTCGTCGATGAGGTCGATCGCCTTGTCGGGCAGGAAGCGGTCGGTGATGTAGCGGTTCGACAGCGTGGCGGCGGCCACGATGGCGCTGTCGGAGATGCGCACGCGGTGGTGAACCTCGTACTTCTCCTTCAGGCCGCGCAGGATCGAGACGGTGTCCTCGACCGAGGGCTCCTCGACCATCACCGGCTGGAAGCGCCGCGCCAGCGCCGCGTCCTTCTCGACGTGCTTGCGGTACTCGTCGAGCGTGGTGGCGCCCACGCAGTGCAGTTCGCCCCGCGCCAGCGCCGGCTTCAGCAGGTTGGAGGCGTCCATCGCCCCGTCGCCCTTCCCGGCGCCGACGAGGGTGTGCATCTCGTCGATGAACAGGATGATCGAGCCTTCGGCGGCGGTGACCTCGTTCAGCACCGCCTTCAGCCGCTCCTCGAACTCGCCGCGGTACTTCGCGCCGGCGATCAGGGCGCCCATGTCGAGCGCCAGCAGCTTGCGGTCCTTCAGGCCCTCCGGCACGTCGCCGTTGACGATGCGCTGGGCCAGGCCCTCGACGACGGCGGTCTTGCCGACGCCGGGCTCGCCGATGAGGACGGGGTTGTTCTTGGTGCGGCGGCTCAGCACCTGGATCGTGCGGCGGATCTCCTCGTCGCGGCCGATCACCGGGTCGAGCTTGCCGTCGCGGGCCACCTGGGTCAGGTCGCGGGCATAGCGCTTCAGCGCGTCGTAGGCGTCCTCCGCCGACGACGAGTCGGCCGTGCGGCCCTTGCGGATCGCCGCGGCGGCGTCCTCCAGCTCCTTCGGCGTGACGCCGGCGGCCTTCAGGATGGTCGCGGCCTCGCCGCCCTCCTTGGCCAGCGCGATCAGCAGGCGCTCGGTGGTGACGAAGGCGTCGCCGGCCTTCTTCGCGCCGGCCTCGGCCTCGGCGAAGACGCGGGCCGTCTCGGGCTTCATGTAGAGCTGGCCCGAGCCGCCCTCGACGCGGGGCAGCCTGGCGATGGCCGCCTCGGCCGCCGTGTCGATCTCGTCGGGCCGGCCGCCCGCGCTCTGCATCAGGGCGCGGGAAAGTCCGTCACGCTCTTCGAGCAGGACCTTCAGGATGTGTTCGGGCGCCAGTTGCTGGTGGCGCCGGGCGAGCGCGAGGCTCTGGGCCGACTGGATCGCCTGCTTGGCGCGGTCGGAATAGATGTCGATGTTCATGTGTCCCCACGGATGGCGGATCGTCCCCGGCCGCCTCGGATGAGCACGGCCTGCGGACCCTCCCGATGTAGTGTGGCATTGAGGTCACACAACCCCCGGCAGACCGCGATTTCACCACGATCAACGCACCCGCGCGGGCGTCAGTTCGGCGGGTTGTGCTTTTCGACGAAGGCCATGGTGGCGGTGAGCGTCTGAAGGCGGGCCGCCGCGCGCGTGAGGCCCTTGGCGCCCTCTTGCTGCACCAGCAACTCGACCGGCTTCCCGGCCTTGCGCAGGGCCGCCGCCATAGTCTCTCCCGCCTCCAGCGCCGACGCCGGCGCATCCAGCTCATGGATGAGGAGGACCGGCGCCTGCACCGACGCCGCCTGGCTGACCGGCGAATACTGCACGAGGCGCGGATCGTCGGGGCCGTCCACGCCCAGGCGCCGGCGCGCGCCGGCCTGCACGGCCTCGGACAACGGTCGCGACGACCTGGGCCAGCGCAGCTCGAAGAGGCCGTCGATGGCCACCGCGCAGCGATAGGTCGTCGGCTCCAGGGCGACGCCCGCCAGCGCCGCATAGCCGCCGTAGGCCCGGCCGACGATGCAGACCCGCCTGGGGTCGATGAGGCCGCTGCCGGCAAGCGACTGAACGGCGTCCGAGAGGTCGGACTGCATCCGGCGGCCGATCTGCCCGTCGCCCGCCCTTTCCAGCGCCTCGCCGAGCCCGCCGGACCCCCGGAAGTTCAGTTGCAGCACGGCGTAGCCGCGCGAGGCCATGCCCTGAGCGAACCAGTAGAACTCGGGCGTGTCGCGCCCGGCGGCCTCATCGTGCGGCAGGACGATGAGGGGCAGCCCGCGCGCCTGCGGCGCGCCCGGCGGGCGCGTGAGGTATCCCGCGAGCTCGAGCCCGTCGGACGCCTTGACGCGAACCCGGCTGAGAACGCCCACGTCGGCGTCGGTCAGACCGCGATGCTCGGGCCCGATCCAGTCGGCGCGTTTCGCGACGGAGTCGTAGATCACGAAGGCGGGGGCCCGGCCGGGCGTGTCGATCAGCGCCGCTACGAACCGCCTGTCGTCGGACCAGGAGTCGACGCGGGTGAAGAGCGAGGGATAGGCCGCCTTCAGCCCATGCATGACGGCGGCGTCGGCGGGATCGAAGTAGACGACGTCGTAGGCGTCGCCGTCCCAGCCCGCGTGACCGAGGAGCCGTCCGCTCTGCGGATCGATGGCCGCCCGGTGGTGCGCCGGCGCCGCGATGGTCCGGACGGCGCCGCCGTCGAGCGGAGCCTCGCGCCAGTTGCGCGTCCCATCGGCCCGCTCCTCGACGTAGACGACCGAGGCCCCGTCGCGGCCCAGCGCGAGCAGAGCGGCGCCCTCGCGGTCGTCGCCATCCGCCGAGTAGAGCCGGCGCCACGCGTCGCCCGCCCGGACCTCGATGCTCACGCGCCGGGTCTTCTGGTCGGCCATCTGCCGGGCGACGATCCGGCCCTGGCCATCGACCAGCCAGCGCACGCTGTCGGCGACCGCGGGCTGGACGACATCGGCCTTCCCCGTCGAAAGGTCGACGCGGTAGACCGCGGCGCGCGCCAGGCCTTCGACCGGCTGAAGGCCTTCGATGAAAACCGTGGGACGCCCGTCGATCGTTCGCACCATCGGCGCACGCAGGACGTGGCTGAGGCCCGCCGCAGCGTCGCCCAGCAGCGGTCGGAGCCTCTGGCCTGCGACGTCGAACACCTGCACGCGCCGCCAGTCCTGGGCGCCGCCGCCGAGCCGCGGCGAATCGAACCTCACCGCCGTGGTGATCAGCAGGTGGCCCTCGCCGGCCCAGCGGACGGCCTGGACCGGAATGTCTCCGAAGGCGGCGCGGGCAATGAAGGTCCTCGTGGCCAGGTCCTGGACGGCGACGCTGCGCTGTTCACCATCCGTGACCACCACCGCGAGCCGTCCGCCGCCGGGCGAGACGGTGACCGCCTCGATCGTCGGGAGGCGGCCATAGGCCTCCAGCGGCGCCGAGATCGCCGGCGCCGCGCAGAGCGCCGCGACCAGCAGGAGGAGCAGTGCGCGAAGGCTTCGGGTCATCGGCGTCAGTTCGGCGGGTTGTGCTTTTCGACGAAGGCCATGGTGGCGGTGAGCATCTCCAGGCGGGTGTCGCCGCGGGAGAGCCAGTGGTCTGCGCCTTTCTGCACGACCAGTTCGACGGGCTTGCCGGCCTTGCGCAGCGCATCGGCCATGATGCGGCTCTGTTCGAGCGGCACCACGGTGTCGTCCTTGCCGTGGATCAGCAGGATCGGGGCGTCGGCCTTGCCGGCCAGGGCGGCCGGGGAGTAGCGGGGCAGGACGTCCTCCTCGCCGGTGTCGGCGCCCATGAACCGGTTCCAGTAGCGCCCCGTGCTCGCGCCGCCGCGCGACCGTGACCACGCCACCTGCCGCTTCAGGTCGGCCACGCCCGCCACCGAGACCGCGCAGCGATAGACGCCGGTGTCGATCGTGGCGCCCGCCAGCGCGGCATAGCCGCCGTAGCTCGCGCCCACGATGCAGACGCGCCTGGGGTCGACCACGCCCTGGCCGGCGAGGTGGCGCACGCCGTCCGAGAGGTCGGTCTGCATCTTGCGCCCCCACTCGCCGAAGCCCGCTTCGAGCAGGCGGGGGCCCAGCCCCTCCGAACCGCGGAAGTTGACCTGCAACACCGCGTAGCCCCGCGACGCCATCGCCTGGGCCCACCAGTCGAACCCCGGCGTGTCGCGCGACGCGGGGCCGCCGTGCGGAAAGACGATGAGGGGCAGGTTCTTCGCCGGCCTGCCCCGGGGCAGGGTGAGGTAGCCGCTCAGGCTGAGGCCGTCCGCCGCCTTGAACGTCACCGGTTCGCGCGGGGCCAGGTCGTCGGGCGTGAGTTCGAAGTACTGAGCGCCCAGCCACTCGGCCTTGCGCTGGGCCAGGTCGATGACGGCGTAGCGCGGCGCTTCGGTCCCGGACTCCACCCGCACGACGATCCTGCGCCGGTCCGTCGACCACGACTCGAGGTTCACGCGCTCGTCCCCGTAGGCGGCGACGATGTCCTGCCACGCCCTGGCGTCGGCCGCGTCGTAGAAGGTGTAGCGGTCCTCGTTCCCGGCCAGCGCGTAGTAGCCGATCATCCGGCCGTCGAGCGCCGCACGGATCGGGCTCGCACTGTCGAGCGTGCCGATGGCCGTGGCCGACGGCGACCCGTCCGCCCCGATCTCGCGCCAGACCCAGCGCCGGTCGTCGCCGCGCTGGCCGTAGATCACCGAGGCGCCGTCGCGGCCGAGACCGACCATGACCGGCCGGTCGATCTTCGCCGTCGCCGCGGCGGCCTGGCGCCAGCCGCCCGGCGTGTGGACCTTGAGCGCCCACTCGCCGGAGCCGGGATTGTAGGTCTCCTCCGCCAGAACCTGGCCCTGGGAGTCGACGGTCCAGTCCACGGTGTCCGCCGTGCCCTCCGCGACCAGCCGGTCGCCGCCGGTCGCCAGGTCGATGCGGAACAGCGAGAGGTGTCCGCGGCCGCCCGAGAAGATGACGCCCTGCACGAAGACGGCGGGCTCGCCCTTGTAGTTCCGCACGATCGGAAGATCGAAGATCGTGGCCATGTCCGCCTTCTGCGAGCGGCGCATCATCGGCGTCAGCTTCTTCGTCGCCAGGTCGATCGTGCTGCCGAACAACCACTCCCGGAACCCGTCCTGCAGGTCGAAGGAGTTGAGCGTCGCCGACGCGACGACGACCAGATGCCTGTCGCCGGCCCACTGCACGCTGCGGATCTTGTTGTCGCCGAGCAGGCCGCGAAGGGTGACCGCGCCCGAGGCCAGGTCCTTCACCACCACCGTGCGCTGCTCGCCGTCGGTGACCACGACGGCGACGGCGTGGCCGCTGGGCGAGATCGTCGCCTGCTCGATCGAGGGCAGCTTGCCGTAGGCCGCCAGCGGCGCGGCGGCGGCGGGCACGGCCAGGGCCAGGAGAAGAACGGCGGCGAGCAGGGTCTTCACGGGCGGCGCTCCTGCGTCAGTTCGGCGGGTTGTGCTTCTCGACGAAGGCCATGGTGGCGGTAAGCATCTCCAGGCGGCTGTCGCCGCGGGAGAGCCAGTGGTCCTCGCCCTTCTGGACGACCAGCTCCACCGGCTTGCCCGCCTTCTCCAGGGCGTCGGCCATGATCCGGCTCTGCTCCAGCGGCACGACGGTGTCGTCGCGCCCGTGGACCAGCAGCACCGGACCGCTGGCGCGCCCGGCGTGGGCGGCCGGCGAGATCTCGGTGAGCGCCGGGTCGCGGCGCTCTTCGGCGCCCATGAACCGGGTCCAGTAGCGCTGGGCGCCGACGCCGTTCTTGGCGCGCGACCATTCGACGAAGCGGCGCAGGTCCGACAGCCCCGCCACCGAGGCCGCGCAGCGATAGACACCGGGGTCGAGCGTGGCGCCCGCCAGCGCGGCATAGCCGCCGTAGCTCGCGCCCACGATGCAGACCCGCTTCGGATCGACCACGCCCTGGCCGGCGAGGTGGCGCACGCCGTCCGAGAGGTCGGTCTGCATCTTGCGGCCCCATTCGCCGAAGCCCGCCTGCGTGAACGCCCAGCCGAAGCCGTCCGACCCGCGGAAGTTCACCTGCAACACGGCGTAGCCGCGCGACGCGATCGCCTGCGCCCACCAGTCGAACCCGGGCGTGTCGCGCGAGGCCGGCCCGCCGTGGGCCAGCACCACCAGGGGCAGGTTCTTCGGGTCCCGGCCCCGCGGCAGGGTCAGGTAGCCGCCGAGGTCGAGCCCGTCCCCGGCCTTGAAGCGGACCGGCTGCGACGCGGCGACGTCCTCGGGCAGCACGTTCTGATAGCGGGCCCCCAGCCACTGGGCCTTGCGCGTCGCGAGGTCGACCAGCGCATAGCCCGGTCCCTCGACCGCGGAGTCGGCCATGACGACGATCTTCTGCCGGTCGCTCGTCCACGACTCCAGCCGCACGCGCTCGCCCTTGAACGCCGCCCTCACCGCATTCCACACCTTCTGGTCCCTGGGATCGAAGAAGGTGTATCGGTCCTCGTCGCCGACCAGCGCATAGACGCCGATCATGCGGTGCGTGTCGGGATCGAAGATCGCGCCGTCGGCGTCCTTCACCGGCAGCGGATCGCCCAGGACGCCCTCCGGCGAGACCTCGCGGATCACGTAGCCGTTGTCGGCCATCTCGGCGAGCACCACCGACTGGCCGTCGCGTCCGAGGCCCACGATGAACGGCCGCTCGGACTTCGCCTGCACGACCCGCGCCTCGTTCCAGGCCCCGCCGGGGCGGCGCAGCTTCAGCGACCAGCGGCCGCTCTGCGTGTCGTAGTCCGACTTGGCGACCGGCGTCCCGTCGCCCCCCAGCAGGATCTCGTTGGTGTCGGCGTAACCCACCTCGACCACCTTCTGCGCGCCGGTCCGCGGATCGGCGCGGATCTTGGTGAGGACGCCCGAGTTCTCCGCGAAGGCGATGCCCGTGAGGAACAGGACCGGCTTGCCGTCGATGGTGCGCACCTCGGGAGGCCCGGCCAGCACCGGCAGCGAGGCCCAGATCCGATTGCTCGCGGTGTCGCGGAAGTGGGTGCCGGTCGCGGCGCGCGACGGCGACTCGGCCAGGAGCTGCACCAGCTTCTGGCTCTTCAGGTCCAGCGAGAACGCCAGCGAGTGCTCGCGCCGCGGGCCGGAGAGATACATGATCGCGCCGGTCTGGGACGTGGTGATGACCAGGTAGTCCGATCCCACCCAGTCGAGGTCGCGGACCTTGGCCTCGCCGACGCCGTAGGTCTTGACGGGGCCGCCGTCGAGCGGCTGGACCGCGAGGCTGATCTGGCGTCCGTCCGACACGATCATCGCCAGCTTCGACCCGTCCGGCGAGATGTCGACCGACTCGATCGACGGCAGGCCGCCGTAGGCCGACAACGGCGCGGCCGTCGCCGCAGGCGGCCAGGCGCAGACCGCCAGCACGGCCGCCAGGAGTACGCGCAACACGCTCATGATCGGGTCCCCACCCTTCGCAATCGGAGATTGCCGCGGGGGCGGGCGCACCGCAAGCGGCGCTAGTTGAGCTCGGTCTTGGCGGGCGCTTCGGGCGGGAGGGGCGCGACGGGAACCCCGTCCTCGATGAGGTCGCGGACCTCCTTCGGCGAGGCCTGGCCGTAGATGCCGCGGTCCTCGGCGCGGCCTTCGTGGATGGCGCGGGCCTCGCTGGCGAAGGCGTCGCCGACGTCGTCGAAGTTCTCCTCGACGTGGGCGCGGATGCGGCCGGCGGCCTCCATCATCATCGCCTGCATCTTCGCGGGGCCCGGATCGCGCAGGGTGCGCTTCGTGCCGGCGACGGCGGGCGCCATGATCTGCTTGCGCACGGCCCTGGAGTCGCAGACCGGACATTCGAGCAGGCCGCGCGCCTGCTGGTCGTCGTAGTCGCCGGACGAGCCGAACCAGCCCTCGAACTCGTGGTCATCGTCGCAGATGAGGGCGTAGCGGATCATCGGAGATGGGGCTCAGGGACCTGAAAACGCTCGCGCATTGGCCAGGGCGGGGATCGCGGCGCGGGTCTTGGCCGCCGCCGCGGGGTGGAGGTCGGCCAGAAGCACGCCCGGTTCGCCGCGGTCAAGCTCGGCGATCGCCGCGCCCGATCAGGCGGCGTTCAGGAGGGGGTCGAGCTCGCCGGCGCGTTCCAGGGCCATCATGTCGTCGCAGCCGCCGATGTGCCGGTCGCCGATGAAGATCTGCGGGAACGTGGCGCGGCCGTGGGCGCGCTGGATCATCTCCTGGCGCTTCTCGGGATCGAAGGCGGCTTCGATCTGCGTGAACGCCACGCCCTTCTGCTCCAGGAGGTCGAGCGCGCGGATGCAGTAGGGGCAATACGGCTTTGTGTAGATCGTGACCTGGCTCATGGCGTCCTGGGTAATCCGACAGCGTTGCGAAGTCATATAGTGAGTCCCTGCGGCGCCTGGACCCGCGCCACCACGGCCAGATCGACGCGGGCGGCGCCGGCGGCCTTCAGCGCCCGCGCACAGCCCTCCGCGGTGGCGCCCGTGGTCAACACGTCATCGACCAGGAGGATGCGCAGGCCTTCCACCTGCCGGCGGCGCGACGCGGGCACGTCGAACGCGGCGGCGACGTTGCGCCGGCGGCCCGAGCCCGACTTCCCGGCCTGGGTGTCGGTCCGCCGCCGGCGCACCAGCGCGTCGGGCAGGTAGGGCGTCCCGGTCAGCCTCGCGAGCGGCCGGGCGATCTCGGCGGCCTGGTTGTGGCGCCGCGCGACCAGCCGCATCGGGTGCAGCGGCACGGGCGCGATGGCGTCCGCCGCGTCGATCAGGTCGCGCGCCGTGCGGCTGAGCCAGCGGGCGAACATCGGCGCGAGGTCCAGCCGGTCGGCGTGCTTGAGCTGCAGGATCGGATCGCGCGAGGTCTCGTCGTAGAGGCAAGCCGCGCGGGCCGCATCGAACGCCCGCGGCCTGGCCAGGCAGGCCGCGCAGCGCACGCCCGGATCGAACTCGAACGGCGCCCCGCAACCGTCGCAGACCGGCCCGTCGAGGAAGCGGATGCGGCTCCAGCGGTCGGCGGTGAATCCGCCCGCCAGCGGCCGTGGGCCGCCGTCCAGCGCCTGCGGCGGGAACAGCATGTCGAGCGCGCCGCGCCACGCCGCCTGCACGCGGGGCTTCCAAGTCTCGGCGAAATCGTCTCTTTCCGGCTCCAAATGGCCGCCCCGCCCAAACTGTTCGACCGAAACCTGCACCGGAAGCGCCTGGACCGCGCGGCCCCGGGCTTCGCGAACGCCGATTTCCTCCAGCGCCGGGCCGCCATCGACGTGGCCGGGCGCCTGGCGCCCATCATGAAGTCCTTCCCGCTGGCCGTCGACCTCTCGGCGCGCGCCGGCGCCTTCGCCGAGGCCCTCGCGGAGGAGGCGCCCGGCAAGGTCGGCGTGCTGATGGAGGCCGATCTCTCGCACCGCATGCTGGCGGGCCGCCCGGGCCTGCGCCTCGTCGCCGACGACGAGCGCCTGCCCTTCGCCGACGCGAGCCTGGACCTGATCGTTTCGACGCTGGGCCTGCACTGGACCAACGACGTGGTCGGCGCGCTGATCCAGGCCCGCCGCGCGCTGAAGCCCGAGGGCCTCTTCATCGGCGCCTTCCTGGGCGGCGTGACGCTGACGGAACTGCGCCAGTCCCTCGTCGCCGCCGAGGCCGAGATCCTGGGGGGCGCCGGCAGCCGCGTCTCGCCCTTCGCCGACGCCCGGGACGCCGCGAGCCTGCTTCAGCGCGCCGGCTTCCAGCAGCCGGTCGCCGACATCGACACCGTGACGGTGACCTACGAACACCCCCTGAAGCTGCTCGCGGACCTCCGCCAGATGGGCGAGACCAGCGTGCTGGCCGAACGCCACCCGAAGCCGCTGACGCGGCGCCTGCTGGCCCGCGCCTTCGAACTCTACGCCGAGCGCTTCGGAACCCCCGACGGGCGCATCCCCGCGACGTTCGAGATCCTCACCATCACCGGCTGGGCGCCGGGGCCGCCCACGTCCCGGTAACACTCCGCTAACCACGTCGCCGCGACAGTCCGCCACGGCGCAGGCCGGGTCGTTCGCGGCCAGGCTCGCGCCACTTGGGGGGCGGTTCGTCGGGGGAGTATTCGACGTGCGCCCAAGCTTGTCCCGCGGCCTTTCGGCTGCGCTCATCGTCATCACGCTCGCCGGCTGCGCCACGCGTTCGGCCCCGCCGCAGCGCCAGGCACAGCGCCCGTCGCCGCCCGGTGGCGGCTATGTGGACGTCGGCCTCGCCGGCCAGGCCAGCGCCTTCGAGGCCTACACGCGCCGCGCAGCCGCCATCGACCCGTCGTTCGCCGACCCGGCCGAAATCGGCCAGCGGCTGCGCACCGCCGCCGGCTACGAGCCCCGGCAGCTCGAGGCCGGCATGATCGCCTACGCCGCGCTGGCGGCCATGCAGGAACCCGGCTTCGTCGCCGCCGTGCGCGCGAACCGCGACGTGGCCCGTCGCGTGGCCGCCGACCCGAACGCGGCGCTGGGCCTGCCCGGCGCGACCGCCGCGGCAGCCCGCGCCAACGCCGCGCTGGCCCGCCGCGGCGAGGCCCTGGCCGCGGCCGGCCAGCGGGTGCGCAAGGCCTCCTACAGCGTCCAGCACCAGGCGTGGTCGCGCGCCCGGATCTCCGGCCCCGCGGCCGCCGAGCGGCTGGCGGCGGTGAAGCAGGCGGCCGGCTACCGCGCCGATCCCGCCGACCGCGCGCGCCTCTCCGCCGCCATCGCCGAGGGTGGGCGCCGTGGCGGCGCGAGCCCGGTGGTGGCCCGCGGCGTCGCGGTGGCGGCGCTGACCGTGCTGGGCCAGGACGGCGCGGCGCGGTCGCTGATGCAGGAGCCCCGGAGCGGCCAGTGCCTGCGGATCGCCAAGCTCAACTACCACCAGTGCCTCGCCGCCGCCGGCACGCACTACGAGGACATCTACTGCCTGGGCCTCCACGCCATGGCCGACCCCGGCCGGTGCGTGGTCGAGGCGACGCGGCCGGCGCGGCGGGCGGGGTTGTAGTCTCATCTGAACGTCATGGCCGGGCTTGTCCCGGTCACCCATGAACACCGAGCGGGCCAGAGTTCGCAGCGGCGCCCGCCTCACCTCGCCTGGCGGCGCCGTGGTCAGTCGCGCCAGACGGCGACCTTGCCCTTGGCGCCGGCGGCGACGCAGGTCCCGGCGCGGCAGGCGATGGCGTGGAAGGCGTCGTGGTCGACCTGCTTCCAGGTCTCGCCGTCGTCGCGGCTGACCGACGTGCCGCGCGGGCCGACGGCGATCAGGGTCCTGGCGTTCAGGCGGCCGACGCCTTCCAGCAGGCGCGGCGTTCCCTCGTGCGGCGGCGTGAAGAGGCCGAACGCCTCGGCGATGACGATGCCGTCGCCGGCGGCCAGCTCGTTCTTGTAGTCGCCGCCGACCACCACGGCGCGGTCCTTGCCCAGCGCCAGGCCACCGAACAGGCCGGCCGTGGCGGAGGCCGGCAGGATGGCGTCGAAGATGTCCCACTGCCCGCCGTCGTCGCGGGAGTGGAAGATGCGCGCGGTCTTCAGGCCACCGGAGACGATCCATATCTCGGCGCGCGGCCCGAGGAACAGCGCCGCGTTGCTGGCCGCGAAGGCCGCCTCGCCCGGTTCGACCGGCGGCCCGGGCCTGCGCACCCAGGTCTTGCCGCCATCGGTGGTGCGCAGCAGGAACCAGCGCCCGTCGACCGGATCGCCCAGCACGAGCCCGTTCCGGGTGTCGCGGAAGGCGACGGCGTCGAGGAAGCTGCCGGGCAGCTTGGTCTCGAACGCCAGGGTCCAGGACGCGCCGGCGTCGGCGCTGCGGTAGATCCGCGCCTGACCCGCCGCGCCGTCGCCGGCGCTGGTCACGACCAGCGTCTTGCCGTCCAGGGCCGCCAGCCCACGGAAGTCGAGCGCCTCGCCGCCGGCCACGGCCGCCAGCCGCCATGTCGCGCCGCCGTCGTCGGTGACGCCGAGCGTCCCCTTCGAACCCGAGACGCGGAAGGCCCGCGGCCCGGCCACCGCCACGGCGCGGAGGGTGGCGTCCTTCGGCAGGTCGATGTGCCGCCACGCCGCGTGCGCCGGCGTCGCGGCCAGCGCGGCGGCAAGCAGCACGCCGCGCAGCATCAGATCAGGTCCCTGAGCCAGGCGACCAGCGGGGGGTCGGCGGGCGGCATGGGGTAAGCGTCCATGTCGTTGGGGCGCACCCAGGCCAGGGCCTTGTGCTCGAGCGCCCGCACCGCGCCCTCCCAGCGCCGGATCAGGTAGAGCGGCATCAGCAGGTGGAAGGCCTCGTACTCGTGGCTGGCGAACACGAAGGGCGCCAGGCACGCCTTCGTCACCGTGATCCCGAGTTCCTCGTTCAGCTCGCGGATCAGGCAGGCCTCGGGCGTCTCGCCCGGCTCGACCTTGCCGCCCGGAAATTCCCAGAGCCCGGCCAGTTGCTTGCCCTCGGGCCGCTGGCACAGCAGGACACGCCCATCGGTATCCACAAGGGCGGCCGCGGCCACGAGAACCATCGGTCTGGTCATGTGGGCTTCCTTGGCCGCGACCGCCCGCAAAGGCAACTCGCCAACCGCGCCGACGCCGCTACAACGGGCGTGAAGCTGAAGCGGGGTCCTTCGATGCGTGGCGTTCCGGGGATGGGTCTGGCGTCTGCCGTGCTGGTGGGGGCGCTGCTGGCGGGCGCGGCGCAGGCGGCGACGCCGGTGAAGGAGGTCCGCGCCTGGCGCGAGGCGAACGAGAAGGCGGTCGTCGCCGACTTCATCAAGATGCTCGCGATGCCGAACGTGGCGACCAACGTCGCCGACATCGAGAAGAACGCCGACTACCTCACCGGCCTCCTGAAGGCCCGCGGCTTCACCGCCGAGAAGCTCTACGCCGAGCCCGACACGCCGCCCTCGGTGTTCGGGGAGCTGAAGACCAAGGGCGCCCGGCGCACCGTCGTCTTCTACGCCCACTACGACGGCCAGCCGATCGCCCAGAAGGGCTGGCTGAACGATCCCTTCCAGCCGACCATGCGAACCGCGCTGCCCGAGGCGAAGGCGGTGGACTGGCAGGCGGGCGCCGGCCCGCTCGATCCGGAGTGGCGCCTCTTCGGCCGCTCGGCCGGCGACGACAAGGTCTCGGTGCAGGCGCTGCTCTCGGCGATGGACGCGCTGAAGGCCGCGGGCCGCAAGCCGTCGGTCAACATCAAGGTCCTGTGGGAAGGCGAGGAGGAGCAGGGCTCGCCGCACTTCGCCGCCCTGGTGAACCGGCACAGGGAGACGCTGAAGACCGACCTCATCATCATGGGCGACGGCCCGGTCCACCAGTCGGGCCGGCAGCAGCTCAACTTCGGCAACCGCGGGATCGTGGGCTTCAAGACCACCGTCTACGGCCCGATCCGCCCGCTGCACGACGGCCACTACGGCAGTTGGGCGCCCAGCCCGACGGTGATGATCGCGAACCTCGTCATGAGCCTGCGCGACGAGGACGGCCGCATCCTGGTCCCCGGCATCTACGACGACGTCCAGCCGGTGTCGCCGGCCGAGAAGGCGGCGCTGGCCGCCCTGCCCGACGTCGAGACCGGCCTGAAGCGGAACCTCGCCATCGGCCGCAACGTCGGCGGGCCGCGCCTGGTCGACGGCTACATGACCACCACGCTGAACGTGCGCGCGATCCACGGCGGCGACACCGGCCCCGACGCGGCCAACGCCATCGCCACCGAGGCCGACGCCTCGTTCGACATCCGCCTCGCCGCCGGCCAGACCCCCGAGCGCGTGAAGAAGGCCGTCGAGGCCCACCTCGCCGCCCAGGGCTGGACGCTGGTGCGCGAGACGCCCGACGCGGCGACCCGCGGCGCGCACCCCAGGGTGCTGAAGATCGAGTGGGACCAGGGCGGCTCGCGCGCCACCCGCAGCGCCGTGGACAGCCCGCCCGCCATGGCCGTCGCCGCCGCCATCGAGCGCACCGTGGGCTATCCGCCGATCAAGATCCCGACCGTGGGCGCGAGTTCGGGCATGGTGGAGGTCGTCGACGCGCTGCAGGCCCCGATGGTCGGCGTCTCCATCGCCAACTTCGACAACAACCAGCACGCCGTGAACGAGAACCTGAAGCTGGACGCGCTGTGGCGCGGCATCGAGATCTACGCGGCGCTGCTGTCGGACATGAGCTGGTGATCCGCTCATCCCCGCGCATGCGGGGACGAGCGGGGTGGGGTTGAGCCGAGCCAGAACTCTACGGCTGCTGCGGGGCGCCCCAGCCGTAGCTGGTGGCGAGCGCGCGCTGGATCTCCGCGATCAGGGCCGCCCCGTTGTCGCTGTTGGTCATGACCACAAAGCCTTCGCGGCGGCCGTCGAGGAAGGCCACGAACGTACACTTGAAGCCGACGTTCGAGCCCGAATGCTCCATGGCCAGCCGCCCGCCGCGGCGCGAGATGATCACGCCCAGGCCGTTCCCGTTCAGCACCGGCGTCGTCATCGCCTGGATCGAGGCGGGTTGCAGGAGCGCGCCCTTCCTGCCGTCCAGGCTCCGCTGCAAGGCCATCGCGAAGCGCGCGTAGTCGCCGGGCGTCGTCCAGAGGCCGGCCGCGGCGTACTCGGGATAGGTGTTCTGGCCGCCGGGGATCGGGTTGCCGGTGACGAAGTGGCCGCTGGCGGCCCCGGCCTTCAGCGCGGCGCCCAGGGGCTGCTGGAAGGTCGAGTGCGTCATGTCCGCGGGCCTCAGCACGAGCCGGTGCAGCAGGGCCGGGAACGGCTCGCCGGAGACGTCGGTCATGGCGAGCTGGGCCACCGTGTAGCCACCGCCGGAATAGCTCCACGCGCTCCCCGGCCTGGCCTGGGAGCGCACCGCGGGCGTGTTGGCGGGCCTGGCGCCGTTCAGCACCTGCACCGTCGTCGGCACGGCCTGGTCGGGCCGGTAGCCCGGGAAGCCGCTCACCGTCATGCCGGCCGTGTGGCTGAGCAGGCGCCGAAGCGTCACCTTCTCGACCGCCGTGAACTCGCTCGCCGGCACGCGCCACGAGGTCAGCCGCTCGTCGATGTCGCCGTCCAGCGAGAGGCGCCCGGCCTCGACCAGCCTGAGCGCGCCCGCCGCCGCCACCGCCTTGCTCATCGACGCCGCCTGGAAGCGCGTTTCGGGCGTCAGCGGCTGACGGGTCGCGGCGTCGGCCACGCCGTAGGTCTTCACCCAGCGGACCTTGCCGTCCTCGAAGAAGGCGATGCTGACACCCGGCACCTTCAGCGCCGCCATCCGGGCGCCCAGGGTCTCGAACTGCGCGCCCTCGACCGGGATGCGGCCCGGCAACAGCCGCGTCTCCAGGTCGCCGATGTGCGCACGGTCGACCTTCGACGGCGCCCCCGCAGACGCGGGCGCAGCCAGCGCCAGCGCCGCCAGCAGCGCGAGGACGACACGCTTCATTCGAACAGCCTCCGGTAGGAAACCCTGCGGCGGCGCCCGGATAAATGGAACCCCGGAAGGTGGTTAATCCGACCTTCCGGGTTGACTTTGGCGCGCAAAACCCCGATTTGCGGCTCGCGTCCCTCCCGGACGCTATCTGCGCTCCAGCCGCGTGGGGCCTCAGAATTGAGGCTCAGCCTGTCGAGCGCCGTGAGGTTTTCTCACCCGACGCGCCCATCACGCGGGGCGCTTCTCCAAAGACCGGCGCTGACGCGACCCTGGGAATGACCCTGAGGCCGCGCTTCCGCCTACGCGAAAGACCATCGTTTGACTCAATTCACCGACCTTGGCCTGGCCAAGCCGCTGCTCAAGGCGCTGGCCGACGAAGGCTACGTCAATCCGACCCCGATCCAGGCCCAGGCGATCCCGGGCGTGCTGGCGGGCAAGGACATCCTGGGCATCGCCCAGACCGGCACCGGCAAGACCGCAGCCTTCGCCCTGCCGATCCTCCACCGCCTCGCCGAAAACAAGAAGCCGGCCCCGCGCCGCAGCGCCCGCGTCCTCGTCCTGGCCCCCACCCGCGAACTCGCCACCCAGATCGGCGAGAGCTTCAAGGCCTACGGCAAGCACATGGGCGTCACCGTCGCCGTCGTCTTCGGCGGCGTGAAGTACGGCGGCCAGATGCGCGCGCTGGCCGGTGGCGTCGACGTGCTGGTGGCCACCCCCGGCCGCCTGCTCGACCACCTGGGCGAAAAGACCATGACGCTGGAAGGCGTCGAGACCTTCGTCCTGGACGAGGCCGACCAGATGCTGGACATGGGCTTCATCGTGCCGATCCGGAAGATCGTGAAGTTCCTGCCGCGCCAGCGCCAGAACCTGTTCTTCTCGGCCACCATGCCCGGCGAGATCGAGAAGCTCTCGGGCGAGATCCTGAACCCGAACCCGGTGAAGGTCGCGGTGACCCCGCAGGCCACCACCGTGGAACGGATCAACCAGCGGGTCCTGTTCGTCGAGCAGCAGCGCAAGCGCGCCCTGCTGGCCGAACTGTTCGACGACGGCGGCTTCAAGCGCGTGATCGTGTTCACCCGCACCAAGCGCGGCGCCGACCGCGTAGCCAAGGGCCTGGAGCAGGCCGGCGTCGAAGCCGTGTCGATCCACGGCGACAAGAGCCAGGGCCAGCGCGAGCGCGCCCTCGCCGCCTTCAAGGCCGGTGAGGTCCGCGCCCTGGTGGCCACCGACATCGCCGCGCGCGGCATCGACATCGACGCGGTCAGCCACGTCGTGCAGTTCGAGCTGCCGAACGTGCCGGAAGCCTACGTCCACCGGATCGGCCGCACGGCCCGCGCCGGCGCCGACGGCTCGGCCGTGGCCTTCTGCGCCGACGACGAGCGCAGCCTGCTGAAGGACATCGAGAAGGTGACCCGCCAGCGGATCCCCAGCTTCGACCGCCGCAACGACCGCCACCTGGGCGCGGCCACCGCGGCCATGCCCGATCCGGGCGGCCGTCCGGAACGCGCCGACACCCGCAGCGCCAACGCCAACCGCGGCGGCAACAAGCCGAAGCGCAACCGCAACCACGGGAATGGCGGCGGCGGCGGTCATCGCCACGAAGGCGCGCCCGTTCGCGCCGCCAGCGACAAGCCCGCCTTCAAGGGCCCGGGCCGCAGCGGCGGCGGTCGCGGCCGTGGCGGCGGCGCAGGCCGCAGCGGCGGCCACGGCGGCGGCGGCCGGTCTTCCGGCGGCTCGACCGGCGTCTGGTCGAACCGCTAGGGACGGCGCCGCAGGCGCGGGTTTCTCAACCACCAAGAGCACGAAGCTCACCAAGCCGTCGCGGCTGTCCGGGGCTCTTCGTGGTCTTGGTGATCTTGGTGGTGATCGAGAGACGCCGACGCGCGCATCTAGTGGATGGCCGCGAAGGCCGGTAACTCACGGCCACGATGTCTTTCCGCAGCACGACCGCCGCCGCGCTCCGCGTCGTCCGCCGCTGGCCGCCGGTCCACGCGGTGGTGCATGCGCTCGCCGTCGCGATGACGAAGACGCGCTGGGGCGAGCGCTTCGTGCGCAGCGTGGTGGGTCCCGAGGCGCAGACCGACGCCGAGTACCGCGCCTGGGTCGAGCGCTACGACACCCTCTCCGACGAAGACCGCGACGCCATCCGCGCGCATATCGACCGGCTGGCGGACCGGCCGCTGATCTCCGTCGTCATGACCTGCTGGCGCTCGGACCTGCGGCTGCTGGACGAGGCGATCGCGTCGGTCCGCGGCCAGCTCTACCCGCACTGGGAACTCTGCATCGCCGACGACGGCTCGCCGGGTGGGGCCGTCTGGGCCGCGCTCCAGGCCCACGCCGCCGCCGAGCCCCGCATCCGGATCGTCCGCCGCGACGCCAATGGCGGCATCGCGGCGGCCACCAACTCCGCGCTCGCGCTGGCGACCGGCGCGTTCGTCGCCTTCCTCGATCACGACGACCTGCTCAGCGAGCGCGCGCTCTACGAGGTGGCGGTTGAGCTGAACGCCCACCCCGACGCCGACATCGTCTTCTCCGACGAGGACAAGATCGACGCGCGCGGCGTCCGCTCGCAGCCCGCCCACAAGACCGACTGGAACGCCGAGCTGATGCTCAGCGTGAACGCCGTGAACCACCTCACCGTCATGCGCCGCGCGCTGGTCGAGGCGCTGGGCGGCGTGCGCGAGGCGTTCGACGGCGCCCAGGACCACGACCTCCTGCTGCGCGCGTCCGAGCGCACCGACCGCATCCGCCACATCCCCTGGGTGCTCTACCACTGGCGCTGGCAGGGCCGGCAGGGCTCCTACTCCCGCGCCCGCGCCGAGCAGTGCGCCGAGGCGTCGCGCCGCGCCGTGCAGGAGCACCTGGAGCGCACCGGGCAGGAGGCGAGCGTCGAGCGCTTGCCCGGGAGGCAGGGCTGGCTCCGCGTCCGACGCACCCTGCCCGTCCCGCGGCCGCCGGTCAGCATCGTCGTGCCCACCCGCGACCGCGCCGAACTCCTGGCGCACGTCGCCGACGGCGTGCTGAAGCACACCGACTACGCCCCGCTCGAACTCCTGATCGTCGACAACGGCAGCGAGGCGCCCGCCGCGCTGGCGCTGTTCGAGCGCCTGAAGGCCGACCCGCGCGTGCGGGTCCTGCCGGCGCCCGGGGCCTTCAACTTCGCGGCCCTCAACAACATCGCCGCCCGCGAGGCCAGGGGCGAAGTCCTGCTGCTGCTCAACAACGACATCGCCGTGCGGGAGCCCGGCTGGCTCGGCGAACTGGTCGCCCAGGCCGTTCGCCCGAACGTCGGCGCGGTCGGGGCCAAGCTCTACTACCCGGACGGCACGCTGCAGCACGCCGGCGTGGTGCTGGGCACCGGCGATGTCGCCGAGAGGGTCGCGGGCCACCTCTACGCCGGCGCGGCGGGCGACCACGTCGGCGCCCAGGGTCACCTCGTCCTCCCCCGCAACGTCTCCGCCGTCACCGCCGCGTGCCTGGCCATCCGCAAGGCCGTCTGGGACGAGGTCGGCGGCATGGACGAGGCCGGCCTGGCCGTCGCCTTCAACGACGTCGATCTCTGCCTGAAGGTTCGCGCCGCGGGCTACGACATCGTCTGGACGCCCTACGCCGAACTCGACCACCACGAGAGCGCCAGCCGCGGCTCGGACCTCGCCCCGGAAGCCGCCGCCCGCTTCGCGCGCGAGGTCGCCGTGATGCGCGAACGCTGGGGCCCCGTCCTCGACGCCGACCCCTTCTACGGCCCCGTCTTCGACAAGCGCTTCACCAACTACCGCCTGGGCGACCCGCCGGACCGCGTCGCGCCCTGGCGGCGCTAGCTGCGGTAATCCCCGTTGATCTCGACGTACCGCTTGGTGAGATCGCAGGTCCAGACGGTGGAGCTGGCGCGGCCGACGCCGACGTCGATGGACACCTCGAGCTCCTGGTTCTTCATGTAGGCGCTCATCTTCGCCTCGTCGTAGCCCTTGGCGATGAGGCCGTCCTGCGCCGCCCAGTGCGGGCCGAACTTCACGCTCATCTTGTCGCGGTCGACCGGCTCATCGGCCTTGCCCACGGCCATGACGATGCGGCCCCAGTTGGCGTCCTCGCCGGCGAAGGCGGTCTTCACCAGCGGGCTGTCGGCGACCGAGCGGGCGATCCTGCGGGCCGAGGCCACGCTTTCGGCGCCGGTGACCGTGATCTTGATGAACTTGGTCGCGCCCTCGCCGTCGCGGACCAACTGGTGCGCCAGGTCCAGCAGCACGCCCTCCAGCTTGTCGCGGAAGTCGGCCAGCCGGTGCTCGCCCGCGCGGCCGACCTTCGGCGCGCCCGAGGCGCCGGTGGCGAACAGCAGCAGCGTGTCGTTGGTCGAGCGGTCGCCGTCCACCGTGACGGCGTTGAAGGTGTTGCGCGTGTAGAGCGTCACCAGGGCCTGCAGCGCCCGGGGCGAGATCGCCGCGTCGGTGACCACGAACGCCAGCATGGTCGCCATGTCGGGCGCGATCATGCCCGAGCCCTTGCAGATACCGGCGATGCGGACCGTGACCCCGTCGATCTTCGCCTCGGCGTAGGCGCCCTTGGGGAAGGTGTCGGTGGTCATGATGGCGCGCGCCGCGCCGCCCCAGCCGTCGTCGGCGAGCTTGCCTTCGAGGTCGGGGAGCCGGGCCACGATCCTGGTGTCGTCCAGCAGCACGCCGATCACGCCGGTCGAGGCGGCCATCACGTCGCGCTGACGGCAGTCGAAGCGCTTGGCGACGCCCGCCGCCACCCGGCGCACGGCGTCGGCGCCCGGACGGCCGGTGAAGGAGTTGGCGCAGCCGGCGTTGACCACCAGCGCCTTCACGCCCTCGCCCTTGGTGGCTTCCAGGTGGCGCTTGCACCAGTCGACGGGCGCCGAGCCCACGCCGTGGCGGGTGAACACGCCGGCGCAGCTCGCGCCTTCGGGAAAGCTCATGACCAGCAGGTCGTCGCGCTCGTGCTTGTAGAACCCAGCGCGCCCGGTCGCCATGACGACGCCGCGGATCGGCTTCACCTTCGGGAACGGCACGGCCAGCGGCGAGACCGGCATGGCCGCCTTGTCGACCTTGACCGTCGTGGCGGCCGCCGCCTTGGGCGCATCGAACGCGTGCGCCAGCTTGTCGGCCCGGCGCAGCGCCGCGCGCTTGATCGCGCTGGCCAGCGGGTCGAAGGCGCGCTCCAGCGTCTGGCCGACCACCTCGACGGGCTTGGCGGCGGCCTTGGCCGCACGCCTGGGGGTCGCCGCGGGCTTGGGCTTACGGCTCATGAGCGGGCTCCCTTGGCGGCGGGCGTCTGAGGTTGGGCGGCGGGCGGCGCCTTGGGGGCGTCGGCGGGCGGGGTCGGCTTCTTGGCCCCGGCTTCCGGCTTGATCAAGGCCTCGACCTTGGCCTTTGCGCGCAACTTCTCCAGCAGGTCCCGGATCCGGTCGTAGGTCAGGAAGCGCACGATCTGCGGCCGCGCCGCGTCGAGCGGGATCGGCTGCTCCTCGCGCACGTCCTCCACGCGGACGAGGGCGAAGCCGCCCTCGACCGGGATCGGCCCGATCAACTGGCCCTTCTTCGCGTCCTTCAGCGCCGCCTCGTAGGCCTCGGGCATGATGTCGGTGGTGAAGTAGCCGAGGTCGCCGCCGTTGAAGCGCGTGGCCGCGTCGCGCGAACGCTCCATCGCCAGCGCCTCGAACGAGGCGCCGGTTCCGAGCAGCTTCCTGACCTGTTCGGCGTCGGCCGCGGTCGCCACCACGATCTGCCGCGCTCGGATCTCCTCCGAGCGGCGCGCGAGCTTCTGCTGTTCCTCGTAGAGCCCGCGGATGTTGGACTCGGTGACGGCGTCCGACACGGTCCGCTCCACCAGCATGTCGCCCAGCACCCGGTCGCGGGCGGCGTCGAGGCGGCGCTGGGCCAGCGGGTCCTTGTCCAGCTTGCGCCGGGTCGCCTCGGCGGCCAGCAGTTTCTGGTCGATCACCTCGTCCATCATCTGGCGGAACAGGTCCGACGACGGGTCCAGCGGCTCGCCCGCGCCGATCAGGCCCTGGGCGACGGCCTCGCGCTTCACGTCCGAGGTCCAGATGGTCCTGCCGTCCACCCTGGCCACCGCGCGGTCGCCGCGCTCGGGCGGGGCGCTGTCGCCGCCGTCGCGGCCGCACGCGGCGGTCGCCAGCGCCAGCGCCAGCGCGATACCGAGGCTGCGACAAGCGGTTGCGCGCGCCATCCCGTCTCCGCTCCATGCCTGTGGAAAGCCACGTCGGGCCGACCGTCCCCTAGAGCGCAGTCGGCGAAAGTGGAAGCCACTTTCGCGCCCCACTTCGCCTGAGGGCGCGCTGGCCATTTCCGCCCTGGGATGCAAAGGTTGCCGCCGACCGCCCGGAGGGCCGACCGGGGTCTCAAAAATCCGATCGTTGGGAGGACCCAATCTATGCGTGAAGCCGTCGTCGTATCCTATGCCCGCACGGGCCTCGCCAAGTCCGGCCGGGGCGGGTTCAACATGACCCCCACCGTCTCCATGGCCGCCCACGCCGTGCGCCATGCGGTGGCCAAGTCGGGCCTCGACCCGGCCGCCATCGAAGACGTGGTTATGGGCAACGTCGCCCACGGCGGCGGCAACGTCGCGCGCCAGGCCGGCCTGCTCGGCGGCCTGCCGATCACCACCTCGGGCGTGACCGTGAACCGCTTCTGCTCGTCGGGCCTGCAGACGATCGCCATGGCGGCGAACTACGTCCGCAACGACGGCGCCAACGCCGTGGTCGCCGGCGGCGTCGAGTCGATCTCGATGCCGAACATGGGCGTGGGCCGCGACAACAACGATCCCGAGCTGCTGAAGGTCGCGCCCGACATCTTCATGGCGATGATCGACACCGCCGACATCGTGGCCAAGCGTTACAACCTGAGCCGCGAGTATCAGGACGAGTATTCTCTGGAGAGCCAGCGGCGCATGGCCGCCGCCCAGCAGTCGAACAAGTTCGCCGACGAGATCGTCCCGATGAAGACCAAGATGAAGGTCGTCGACAAGGCCACCAAGGCCGAGTCCGTCGTCGACTACGTGGTCGACCGCGACGAGTGCAACCGGCCCGACACCACGGCCGAGGGCCTCGCCAAGCTCGAGCCGGTAAAGGGTGCGGGCAACTTCGTCACCGCCGGCAACGCCAGCCAGCTCAGCGACGGCGCCGCCGCCGTGGTGATCATGGAAGCCAAGGAAGCCGAGCGCCGCGGCCTCGAGCCCCTGGGCGTCTTCAAGGGCTGGGCCGTCGCCGGCTGCGAGCCCGACGAGATGGGCATCGGCCCGGTCTTCGCGATCCCGCGCCTGCTGGAACGCCACGGGCTGAAGGTCGACGACATCGACCTGTGGGAACTGAACGAGGCCTTCGCCTCGCAGTGCCTCTACAGCCGCGACAAGCTGGGCATCGACCCGGAGAAGTACAACGTCAACGGCGGCTCCATCGCCATCGGCCACCCCTTCGGCATGACCGGCGCGCGCCTTTCGGGCCACGTCCTGCAGGAAGGCAAGCGCCGCGGCGCCAAGAACGTCGTCGTCTCCATGTGCATCGGCGGCGGCATGGGCGGCGCCGGCCTGTTCGAAGTGTTCTGATCTGAGCGTCCTTACCTCCCCCGTCGCGGCAGCGACGGCGGGAGGGGGACCATCGGCCGAAGAGCCGATGGTGGAGGGGGCGAGCCACAGGCGCTGAGCCTGCGGTCGCCCCTTTTTCTAGGTGCGCGCCGCTTGCCCCCTCCACCACGCGCTCTTCGCTACGCTTGGCGCGCGATCCCCCTCCCGCCGCTACGCGGGGGAGGTAAGGAGGCGTCCGCGAGGGCCCGGTAGGCCGGGTCCTTCTTCCGCCTCAGGATATCCGCCGCCGTCCGCCCGTCGGGCCCCGGGATATCCGTCCGCGCGCCCAGCGCGATCAGCGCCGCCATCCGCTCGGGCGGGCTGTCCTTCTTCAGCATCATGTGCAGCGCCGTGCGGCCGTCGCCGCCCGCCGCGTTCGGGTCGCAGCCCTGGCGCACGAACTCCTCGGCCGCGTCGAAGCGGCTCCAGCCGATCGCCTCCAGCAGGATCGCCGGCCGCAGCGGCGCGCCGTGCCTGCGCAGCAGCCGGATCGCCTCGACGTCGTGGTTCCACGCGGCGGCGAACAGGCAGTGGTCGGGGTCGCAGCCGCGCTCCAGCAGCCAGCCCGCCAGCGGCAGGTTCCGGCCCCGCGAGATCGCGAACCACAGCGGCGTCGCGCGCCACGCGCCGTCCGGCCCCTCGGTGAAGGCCGCGTCGTCCATGTCGAGCCCGCGCGCGATCAGCCCTTCGGCCAGCGCGATGCTGGCGGCGGCCCCGGCGGCGTCGCCCTGCGCCGGCTGGGCGGCGATCAGGTGGAGCCAGGTGCGGCCCCGCTCGTCGCGCACGCCGAGCAGGTCGGGCTTCGCGTCGAGGTCGGCCAGCATCGCGGCCGTGTCGAACGCCTTCACCAGGTCCGTAAGCCGGGTCTTGGAGGCCATGGCGAGCATAGCGCCGCCATGGCCTCCCGCCGTCAAGCGAGCGCCTCGAAGGTCCAGACCCGGTCGGCGGCCCGCGGTCCGCGGCGGCGGTCGTAGCCGCCGCAGGCCGTGACGCCCGAGAACCCCGCCGCCTCCAGGGCCAGCCGGAACTCGTCCAGGCCCCAGTAGCGCTGGGCCATGACGTCGATCTGGCTCTCGACCAGGGTCCCGTCCCGCCAGCGTTCGTAGCGGTAGGTGGTCTCGGCGCGCTGGCGCAGCCAGTCGGTCGCGGTGCGGATCCCCTCGCAGGTCAGGAGGTCGCCGCTCGGGGCCGTCCAGCGCCGGCGGTCGGGCTGGCCGCCCGCCAGGAAGTTCAGGCCCTGCAGGTCGATCACCAGCACCCCGCCTGGCTCCAGGTGCTCCCGGAAGCGCCGGAGCGTCGCCAGCGCCGCCGCGAAGTCGTCGATCAGCGTGAACGAGCCCACCGGGATCAGGATGGCCCCGAACCTCCGATCGTAGGCGAAGTCGTCGTAGCGGGCCTTTGCGAGGTCCGCCGCGAAGCCCGCCTCCGCGCAACGGTCCCGCGCCCGGGCCAGCATCTCCGGCGACGGGTCGAAGCCGGCGATGTCCAGCCCCGCCTGGAGGAACGGGAGCAGCGTCCGCCCCGAGCCGCAGGCCGGCTCCAGGATGGGGCGCGCAAAGCCCTGGAACCGCTCCAGGTGGAAGGCGGTGTCGGGCAGCGCGAAGCAGGGTTTGTCGATGTCGTAGATCTCGGCCGCTATGGCGCCGTAGCGGTTGGTCACCGTGTCGGTGGGCATGAAAAGCCTCGGGAAAACAGGAAGACGTCCGCGCCGTCGGCGGGCGCGGGGCTCAGAGGCCGGCGATGTCTCGCGGCGCTTATGTCGGAGCTAGGCCTTCATAGTGGGGCGAGCGTAGGACGACCCGCTCGGCCAAGTCCACAACGCCGTTGTACAGGAACCGGAACTATGCTTCCGTTCTGAAAAATCCCGGGAGGCGACGATGCGGCCGGCATGGGTCCTTGCGACGAGCATTCTGGCGCTGGGCGCAGCGCAGCCGGCGGCGGCGCAGGCGAAGAAGCCCGCCACCGCTCCGGCGAAGATGGTGATGGCGAGCGACATCCCGGTGTCGCACACCCCGCCCGGCCCGCGCGGCTACGGCCGCACCTTCCCGCCACCGGTGCTCGCGACCTGCACAGAGCCGCTGGTGGCCGGCGCGCCCGACCTGCGCGGCATCTGGAAGGTGCTGGAGCACAACGGCGCGAAGCCTGACGCCTCGTCGCGCTTCTCCACCTACGTCGAGCGCATCGAGCAGTGCGGCGACCGCATCGTGGACATGGGCGGCGGCACGGTCGCCGACGCCCGCGCCGACGGCAGCGACGAGAACGCCGTCCACGACGTCTCGGTCCGCGACTTCAAGAGCCCGATCTTCGCGGTGGCTTCCTACGAGAACAAGGTTTTCTTCCTGCGGCCCAAGGGCACGGACCGCGAGGTGCGCCGCTGGCTCGACGACAAGGGCCGGATGCACTGGACGCGGCCGGACTACGGCCACCTGATCCTGGAGCGCATCGGCGGGCCGAACGACCCCTACACCCGCGCCCCGCACCCGAGCGACCCGTGAGCGCGGACCTTCGCGCGGCGGGGCTGGAACTCCGCTCGCTGATCCGCGCCGACGGCGTGCTGGAACTCTCGTTGATCGAGGGTCCCGTCCGGCCGCCCGGCGACGGCGAGGTCGTGGTCCGCATGGAGGCCGCGCCCGTGAACCCCGGCGACCTGGGCATCCTGCTGGGTCCCGCCGACCTCTCGACGCTCAGCGCCCGGGACGGCGTCACCATCGCCACGATCCCGCCGGCGCTGATGCCCGGCGTGGCCGGTCGCATCGGCCAGTCGATGCCGACCGGCGTCGAGGGCGCGGGCGTGGTCGTCGCGGCGGGCTCCGACCCGGCCGCCCGGGCGCTCGTGGGCCGCACCGTCTCGGTGTTCGGCGGCGGCATGTACGTCCAGCACCGCACCCTGCCGGCCGCCATGGTCCTGCCCCTGCCGCCGGGGACCGATCCCACCGACGGCGCGGCGGCCTTCGCCAATCCGATGACGGCGCTCGGCATGGTCGAGACCCTGCGGATGGAGGGCCATACCGCGCTGGTCCACACCGCCGCCGCCTCCAACCTGGGCCAGATGCTGGTGCGCGTGTGCCGCACCGACGGCGTCGGCCTGGTCAACATCGTGCGCAGCCCCGAACAGGCGAAGATGCTGCGCGACCTCGGCGCCGGGCACGTGGCCGACACCAGCGCGCCCAGCTTCATGACCGACCTCGTGGCGGCCGTGACCGCCACCGACGCGACCCTCGCCTTCGACGCGGTGGGCGGCGGCCCGCTGGCCAGCCAGATTCTCTCGGCCATGGAGCAGGCGCAGGCCGCCAAGGGCGGCGCCTACAGCCGCTACGGCTCCTCGACCCACAAGCAGGTCTACCTCTACGGCGGTCTCGACCCCGGCCCGACCGAACTCGCGCGCAGCTACGGGATGGCCTGGGGCGTCGGCGGCTGGATCCTGACCGGCTTCATCGGCAAGGCCGGGATGCCGCGCGTCCAGGAGTTGCGCGCCCGCATCGCCGCGGAGATCACCACCACCTTCCGCAGCACCTATGCCGCCGAGGTCTCGCTCCGCGAGATGCTGGACCCCGACACGATCCGCGCCTTCAGCAGGAAGAGCACCGGCGGCAAGTTCCTGGTTCGCCCTTCGCGGACCTAGGCCGCACGGACCTCGCGCCGCAGGGGCGCTGCGTTGACTTGACGAGGGGCAGTCCTTAAGTCAGCCACGCCCCGAAAGTGCGCACTTTTTGAAGGCGGGCGAAGGGCCCATCGCCGCCTCACGGACACTTCCCTTTGAGCATCTTCCAACGGTTCTTCGGCTCCTCCAACGACCGCAAGGTCAAGAACTTCACCGCGCGGGCGGCCAAGATCGGCACGCTCGAGGCGCAGATGCAGGCGCTCACCGACGAGCAGCTCCGCGGCAAGACCGAAGAGTTCAAGGCGCGCCTCGCCAAGGGCGAGACCCTCGACCAGATCCTCGAGGAGGCCTTCGCGGTCGTCCGCGAGGCCGCCAAGCGTGTGCTGGGCCAGCGCCACTACGACGTCCAGCTCGTCGGCGGCATGATCCTGCACCAGGGCGGCATCGCCGAGATGCGGACGGGCGAGGGCAAGACGCTGGTCGCCACGGGGCCGGTCTACCTGAACGCGCTCGCCGGCAAGGGCGTCCACGTCATCACCGTCAACGACTACCTCGCCCAGCGCGACAGCGAGTGGATGGGTCAGGTCTACCGCTTCCTCGGCCTCACGGTCGGCGTGATCGTCCACGGCCTCAGTCAGGGCCAGCGGCAGGACGCCTACAAGAGCGACATCACCTACGGCACGAACAACGAGTTCGGCTTCGACTACCTGCGCGACAACCTGGTCTACGACGCCGGCGAGATGGTGCAGCGCGGCCACAACTTCGCGATCGTCGACGAAGTGGACTCGATCCTGATCGACGAGGCGCGCACGCCGCTCATCATCTCGGGCCCGACCGACGACAAGTCCGATTTCTACCGGACCATCGACCTGCTGGTGAAGGACCTGATCCTCGACAAGGAAACCTACGAGTACGACGAAAAGCAGCGTCAGGTGATGCTGACCGAGCACGGCTCGGAGAAGGTCGAAGAGATGGTGGCCGCCGCCGGCCACCTGGCCGAGGACTCGGCCGGTCTCTACGACCCGGCGAACATCTCGGTGGTCCACCACATCAACCAGGCGCTGCGCGCCAACGTGATCTACGTGCGCGACAAGGACTACATCGTCCGCGCCGGCGAAGTGATCCTGATCGACGAGTTCACCGGCCGCATGATGCACGGCCGCCGCCTGTCGGAAGGCCTGCACCAGGCCATCGAGGCCAAGGAAGGCGCCGTCGTCCAGCCCGAGAACCAGACCCTGGCCTCGGTGACGATCCAGAACTACTTCCGCCTCTACGCCAAGCTCTCGGGCATGACCGGCACGGCCGCGACCGAGGCCCAGGAGTTCATCGACATCTACAAGATGGACGTCGCCGAGATCCCGACGAACCGGCCGGTGGCCCGGATCGACGACGACGACGAGGTCTACCGGACGGCGGGCGAGAAGAACCAGGCGATCATCCAGCAGATCGTCGAGTGCCACACCCGCGGCCAGCCGATCCTGGTCGGCACCGTCACCATCGAGAAGTCCGAGCAGCTCAGCGAACTCCTGAAGGCGCACAGCTTCGAGAAGGACGGCAAGACCGTCCGCGGCATCCCGCACAACGTGCTGAACGCCCGCTTCCACGAGCAGGAAGCCGGCATCGTCGCCGACGCGGGCGTGCCCGGCGCGGTGACCATCGCCACCAACATGGCCGGCCGCGGCACCGACATCCAGCTCGGCGGCAACGTCGACATGCGCCTGGCCAAGTGGCGCGAGGACCAGCGCGACGCGGGCGTCGAGGTGACCCCCGAGCAGTCGCTGGCGCACAAGGCCGAGATCGAAGCCGACATCAAGGACCTGAAGCAGCAGGCGCTGGACGCCGGCGGCCTCTTCGTCCTGGGCACCGAGCGCCACGAGAGCCGCCGGATCGACAACCAGCTCCGCGGCCGGACCGGCCGCCAGGGCGACCCCGGCCACTCGAAGTTCTTCCTCTCGTGCGAGGACGACCTGCTGCGCATCTTCGCCGGCGAGCGTCTCGACACGATCATGCGGACCTTCGGCGTGCAGGAAGGCGAGGCCATCACCCACAAGTGGCTGAACAGCGCCATCGCCACCGCCCAGAAGCGCGTCGAGCAGCGCAACTACGAGATCCGCAAGAACCTGCTGAAGTACGACGACGTCATCAACGACCAGCGCAAGGCCGTGTTCGAGCAGCGCCAGGAGTTCATGGAGGCGACCGACCTCCAGGAGATCATCGGCGAGTTCCGGCAGGACACGATCAACGACCTGGTGACCCGCCACCTGCCGCCCAAGGTCTACGCCGAGCAGTGGGACGTCGAGGGTCTCGACGCCCACATCCAGCAGTTCCTCGGCCTGCAGCTCCCGATCGCCCAATGGGCGGCCGAGGAGGGCATCGCCAACGAGGAGATCGAGGCCCGCATCCAGAAGGCCGCCGACGCCCGCGCCGCCGAGCGCAACACGATGGTCGGCGAGCACATGCGCAACGTCGAGAAGAGCTTCCTGCTGCAGACCATCGACCTGCAATGGCGCGAGCACCTGATGCACATCGACCACCTGCGCACGGTGATCGGCCTCAGGGGCTACGGCCAGCGCGACCCGTTGAACGAGTTCAAGACCGAGGCCTTCTCGTTGTTCGAGAAGCTCCTGGTGGACCTGCGCCAGAACGTGACCCGCTGGCTGATGACGGTGGAGTTCCAGTTCGAGGAGCCCCCGCCGCCGCCCAGCGCGCAGCCGACGTTCGAGGTGCATCTCGACCCGCTGACCGGCGAGAACGAGGCCGAGCGCGGCTGGGTCCCCGACGGGGTGGCGGCCGAACAGCGCCAGGCGCTT
>NZ_JAEUMO010000012.1 GCF_016793285.1 Phenylobacterium sp. | reverse complement strand
GCCGGCGACCGCGATGGTCATGCGCGCGCCGCCGCCGGCGAGGCGCTCGTCGCGCATCTCGCGGATCTTGCCGAGCTCGGAGTAGACCTTCTCGGTGGCCTTCTCGCGGATGTGGCAGGTGTTGAGCACCACCAGGTCGGCCGCGGTGGGATCGTCCGTCATCCCATAGCCCAGCGGCGCAAGGACATCGGCCATGCGCTCGCTGTCGTAGACGTTCATCTGACAGCCGTAGGTCTTGATGTAGAGGCGCTTTACGGGCGCGGTCTCGGACATGGCGGGGTTATGGGGACGCGAAGGCGCGCGCGCAAGCTTCGCTCCCTACCCATCAAGGGAGGGAGTTACTCGTCGATCGGCACCCCATAGAGCTCAAGCCGGTGATCCACGAGCTTGTAGCCGAGCTTCTTGGCGATCGCGACCTGGAGGGCTTCGATCTCCTCGTCGACGAACTCGATGACGGCGCCCGTCTTCATGTCGATCAGGTGGTCGTGGTGCTCGTCGGTGTGCTCCTCGTAGCGGGAGCGGCCGTCGCGGAAATCGAGGCGGTCGATGATGCCGGCCTCTTCGAACAGGCGCACCGTCCGGTAGACGGTGGCGATGGAGATGTGCGGGTCGACCGCGTGGGCGCGGCGGTGCAGTTCCTCGACGTCGGGATGGTCGTGGGCGGTCGAGAGCACGCGCGCGATGACCCGGCGCTGCTCGGTCATGCGCATGTTCTTTTCGAGGCAGAGTTTCTCGATCCGGTCCAACACGTCCGATTCCTTCGCGTCCCTGAGGATAGGTCTAGAGGCCCGACGATGTAAGGTCGAGACGCATCACGAGCGCGTCCGCGCGACCCGCCGCGCCGCGGTCGTAGTAGTCCCGGCGGACGCCGGTCCGCACGAATCCGAGGCGTTCGTAGAGGGTGACGGCCGGGGCGTTCCCGACGTCGACCTCCAGGAACATGTCGGCGGCGCCGACGCCGCGGGCCGCGCCGATGGCGGCGGCCATCAACGCCTGCGCCACGCCCTGCCGCCGGGCCCAGGGCGCGACCCCCACCGTCAGGATCTCGGCTTCGCCCGCGATGGCGCGGCAGATCAGGACGCCGGCCGGATCGTCGCCGTGGACGAGGAAGCCGAAGACGCCCTCGCCGTCGAGCAGGTCCTCGAAGTCCATCTCGTCCCACGGGCTGTCGAAGGCCTGGGCATGGGCCGAAGCCATGGCCGCGGCGTCGGTGGGCGTGGCGGCGCTCAGCTTCACGGCGCGATCCCGCCGGGCAGCCTGGCGTCAGGCGCGCGCAGGTAGAGCGGCCGGATCGGCGTCGCGGCCTTCGCGGCGGCGAGGCGCGCGACGCGCCGCGCGTCGCAGCCTTCGGGCGCGAGGATCGTGTCGGCGGCCCGCGCGAGGAGGGCGGCGCCCGAGCCCACGAGGGTCAACGGCCGGTCCATGGCGAACTCGGCCACCCGGGCGTGCGCGGCCTCGACCGGCAGGACGCCGGGCGCCATCAGGGCGTGGCCGTCCGCGAAGACCTGCAGGTAGACCTGCTCGCGCCGGGCGTCGATGGCGGCGGCGACGAGGCCGCCGGCCTCGGCGGCCAGGGCCTCCAGCGTGCCGACGCCGACCGCGGGGATCGACAGGGCCGAGCCCAGCCCCTTGGCGAAGGCGACGCCGACCCGCAGGCCGGTGAACGAGCCCGGACCGACGGTGGCGCCGATGCGGTCCAGCCGCTCGAAGGCCAGGCCGGCCTGCGCCATCACCGCCTGCGCTATCGGCGCCAGCCGCTCCTGGTGGCCGCGCGTCATGGCTTCGCAGGCGTGCGCCAGCACCCGCTCGCCGTCGAGCACGGCGACCGAGCAGGCGTTCAGGCAGGTGTCGAGGGCGAAGACCAGCATTCAGGCGTGGGTAGCGGATGGGCTTTGCGTCGGGAAGCGGCTGCGGGGTCCCGGCTCGGCCGACGCGGCGGCGCCCCTGCTGGCCGGGATGACGGCTTACAAGGCCTGTTCGACCGCCGTCACTTCCGGGACGTAGTGCTTCAGCATGTTCTCCACGCCGGCCTTCAGGGTCGCCGAGGAGGACGGGCAGCCCGAGCAGGCGCCGCGCATGTTCAGCCACACGACGCCGGTCGCCACGTCGAAGCGGTTGAAGAGGATGTCGCCGCCGTCCTGGGCCACGGCCGGGCGGATGCGGGTGTCGAGCAGGTCCTTGATCTCGGCGACGATCTGGGCGGTCTCGCCCTCGTATTCGCCGCCGTCGTGGTCGCCGGCCGAGGCCTCGGCGCCTTCGGCGAACAGCGGCCGGCCCGCGGTGAAGTGGTCCATGATGGCGGCCAGGATCGGGGCCTTCAGGAGCGGCCAGTCGACCGAGGCGTGCTTGCCGACGGTGATGAAGTCGGGGCCGAAGAAGACCCGGCTCACGCCCGTGATCCCGAACAGTTCGGCCGCGAGCGGCGAGGCGGCCGCATCTTCGGGCGAGCGGAAGTCGCGCGTGCCCTCGCCCAGCACCGTCTTGCCGGGCAGGAACTTCAGGACCTCCGGGTTCGGGGTCGCTTCGGTCTGGATGAACATGCCGGGAGATGTGGCGCTTCGCGCCGCCGCACGCAAGCGGCCGCGCGTCGCAGGCGCCCTTTACGGCAGGGCCGGGCGGGCCCTAAGCCTTGGGGCCTGAACAAGTTGGGGACCGCATGTTCCGCACCGCCTGCTCCGCCCTGGCCCTCGCCACGGCCCTGATCGCCGCGCCCGCCGCCATCGCCCAGCCCGCCGCCTCGCCCGCGGCGCCGGCCGCACAGTCGGAAGACGCGCGTATCGCCGCCTTCTTCCAGGCCTCGTTCCTGGAGGCCGGCATGCTCAGCCCCGAGCAGATGACCCAGTTCGGCGTGAAGATGCGCTACGGCGAACTCGGCGACTACACCCGCGAGGGCAACGTGAAGGCCCTGGCGCTGGCCGAGAAGCAGCTCGCGAAGATGAAGGCCGACTTCGACCGTTCGAAGCTCTCGCCGGCGAGCCAGCTCAGCTACGACCTCTTCGAGCGCAACGTGACGGTCCAGCGCACCTTCCTGAAGTGGTACTGGCAGGCCTACGCCGTCACCTCGAACGGCAGCGCGCTCGACGGCGTGCCCGTGCTGCTGATCAACGCGCACAAGGTGACCAGCGTCGCCGACGCCGAGGCCTATGTCTCGCGCCTCAGGGCGGTCGAGCGGGTGGCCGGGGAGGTCAGCGACGACATCGACCAGCGCACCGCGAAGGGGTTCCTGCCGCCGTCGTTCGTGTTCGGTCGCGTGATCCCCGACGCCCAGACGCAGATCAAGGGCGCGCCGTTCGACGGCGGCGCCGACCACCCGGTCTGGGCCGACTTCAAGGGCAAGGTCGCCGCGCTCCAGGCCGACGATGCGGCGAAGCAGAAGCTGCTCGCCGACGCGGAGGCCGCGCTGAAGGGGCCGTGGAAGCGCGGCTACGAGCGCTACATCGCCTCGCTGCAGGGCATGCAGAAGAGGGCCACCACCGTGAACGGCGTCTGGGCGCTGCCCGACGGCGACGCTTTCTACGCCGACACCGTCCGCTTCTTCACGACCACCGAGCTCACGCCCGACCAGATCCACAGGACGGGCCTGGCCGAAGTGGCGCGCATCCGCCGCGAGATGGAGGTCATCAAGGCCAGGGTCGGCTTCAAGGGCACGCTCGAACAGTTCTTCGCCTTCGTGCAGAAGGACCCCAAGACCCATTATCCCAACACCGAGGCCGGCAAGCAGCAGTACCTGGCCGACGCCAAGAAGATCATCGCCGACTACATGGCCGTGGCGGACAGGCAGTTCTCGGTGCTGCCGAAGCAGCAGCTCGAGGTGCGCGCCGTCGAGCCGTTCCGCGAGAAGACCGCCTCCACCGCCTTCTACAGCCAGGGCACGCCGGATGGGTCGCGACCGGGCATCTTCTACGTGAACCTCACCGACATGAACCAGGTGCAGAAGGTGCAGTTGCCGGCCATCGCCTATCACGAGGGGGCGCCAGGGCATCACTTCCAGATCGCCCGCGCCCAGGCCCAGGCCGACCTGCCGCTGTTCCGCCGGCTGTCCTACTACGGCGCCTACACCGAGGGCTGGGGGCTCTACGCCGAGAAGCTGGGCAAGGAGGCGGGGTTCTACCAGGACCCCTACGACGACTTCGGCCGCCTCAGCCTGGAGATCTGGCGGGCGGTGCGGCTGGTGCTCGACACCGGCATCCACGCCAAGCACTGGAGCCGCGA